>NZ_JBPCPN010000056.1:0-7300 GCF_050999135.1 Candidatus Dormiibacter sp.
CGCAGAGCCTAATCAGCGGTCACGAGGAGGGGCTAACCGAGCAGGGGGATCTGCCACCTGAGCCATCTTCGGCAGCCAGCATGAAAGCCATCCCTGCCCCGCCAGCGTCCATGAAGAAAGGTAGGGCGGCGTGAGGCGAGCGCACCTACTTGGGATTGGGGGAGCCGGCGTCTCGGCCCTGGCTCGGGCGCTGCTGAGCCGCGGCTACGAGGTCTCCGGCTGCGATCTGCGGGAGAGCGAAACCACGCGCGCGCTGGCGGCAGAGGGCGCCAGTATCGAGGTGGGCCACAGCCCAGAACATATGCATGCCCGGTTGGACCTGGTCGTGTACAGCGGCGCTGTCAGGGCGGCGGGGCAGGCGGAGCTGGCGGCCGCCCGCGCGGCGGGGATCCGGGTGCTCAGCCGGGCCGAGCTGCTGGCCGAGCTGATGCAGGAGTTTGAGTCAGTCGCGATCGCCGGCTCACATGGCAAGACCACGGTCACCTACATGCTGGGCCACGTGCTGCAGCGAGCGGGCTGGGACCCAACGGTGCTGGTTGGGGATGGCGCCAACTCCCGAGCTGGTCAAAGCCGCTATCTGGTCGCCGAAGCAGACGAATCGGACGGGACTCTGGTGCTGCACCGGCCCAGCCACGGGATACTCACGAATGTCGACTTTGACCATCCCGACCACTTCAGCGGACTGGAGGAGATCGCCACCCTGTTCCGCAATTTCGTGGCAGTGATCCCCGGTCTGGCGGTCGTCGGCGCCGATGACGAGCGGGCGCGGGAGTTCACGTCGGCCGGCCGGCTCCTCACCTACGGCTTTCATCAGGCGGCTGACTATCGCTGCCGCCGCGACGAGAGCGGAAGTTTCGAAGCCCTTCGGGGCGAGGTCGTGCTGGCCCGCCTGAAGCTGCCCTTCCCGGGCCGGCACAACGTGCAGAACGCCACTGGCGCTCTCGCCATGGCGGTGGAGCTCGGCGTTGATCCGGAGGTGGCGGCCGCCGCGCTGGCGGACTTTCCTGGCGCCCACCGGCGGCTGGAACCGCTCGGCGAGTACCGTGGGGCACGCCTGCTGGACGACTACGGTCATCACCCGGCCGAGGTGACCAGCACACTGGCGGCAGTCCGCGAGCTGCGGCCTGGGCGCCTAGTAATAGTGTTCCAGCCCCAGCGATACACGCGCTACGAAGCGCTGCGCGATGATTTCGCCCGCAGCCTGCTGGGCGCCGATGTGGTGGTGGTGGCCGAGATCTATCCGGCGGGCGAGCCGAATCCGGGTCTCAGCGCGCGGGATCTGGCGGCGGCGGTGCCCGGCGCCCGCTTTGCTCCCGACCTGGCCGAGGCGCGGCGCCTCATCCAGCAGCTGGCCAGGCCGGGCGACGTGATCGTGTTCATGGGTGCCGGCGACATCTGGAAGGTGGGCAGTGAGCTGGCGAAGTCCCGCTAACGAACGCTGGCTGCGGGGCCTCCCGGGTGTGCGCCGGGACCAGCCGCTGGCCAGGAACACGTCGTTCAACATCGGCGGCCCCGCCGACTACTTCCTGGAAAGCGAGACGCCGGCCGAGCTGGTGGCGGCCTGCCACGAGCGTGGCATCCCGTACCGGCTGCTGGGCGCCGGGACCAACCTCCTCATCTCAGATGCCGGCGTGGAGGGACTTGTGATCCGCTGCGTCAACCGCGGCTGGACAGTCCAGGGACGCGAGGTTGTGGCTGAGGCCGGGCTCAAGATGATGCGGCTGGCTCGCATCTGCGCGGAGCATGACCTGATCGGCTTCGAGTGGGCGATAGGAGTGCCGGGAACAATTGGCGGCGCGGTCTATCAGAACGCCGGCTGCTGGGGCGGTCAGCTCAGCGATGTTCTGCTCGACGTCGCCTGTCTCCTCCCCGGTGAGGGGCCCACGCGGTGGCAGCCCGCCGAGCTGAGCCTGGGTTACCGTAGCTCGGCACTGCGCCAGGGCCGCTGGCGGGGGGCGCTGGTCGAAGCCACCACCATCCGGCTGGCACCCGGCGATGGGGCGGCCGCCAAGCGTGACATGGCCCGGCTGACAGTGGAGCGCAACCGCACCCAGCCGATCAAGAGCAAGAACTGTGGCAGCGTCTTCAAGAACCCGCCGGGAGACTCGGCGGGCCGCCTGATCGAAGCCGCCGGACTGCGCGGGGCGCGGGAGGGCGCGGCCCAGATTTCCGAGCAGCACGCCAACTTCATCATCAACCACGGCGGGGCCACGGCGGTCGACGTGCTGGCGCTCATCGAGCGGGCTCGCCGGCGCGTGCGAGAGCGGTTCGAGCTGGACCTGGAGACAGAGGTGGAGACAATCGGCCGCGAGGCTGTGGCGGGGACCCCGGCGTGAGGGTGGCGGTTCTCTGCGGTGGGCGCTCGGCCGAGCGCGAGGTGTCGCTCCGCTCAGGCGGCCAGGTGGCCGCGGCTCTGCGGAGCTGCAATCACGAGGTGGAGTTGGTGGATGCCGACGCGCAGGTCTGGGAGCGGCTCCGGGATGGCCGCTTTGCAGCCGTGTTCGTCGCTCTTCACGGTCGCCTGGGTGAGGACGGCACAGTGCAGGGGATGCTCGAGCTGTTGGGCCTGCCCTACACAGCTTCGGGGGTGCTGGCCAGCGCTCTCTGCATCGACAAGACGCGCACCAACCGGCTGCTGGCGGCGGCCGGCTTGGCGGTCCCTGAATTCATCGAGGTGGAGGCCGAGCGGGCCGAGGAATTGGTGGCGCGCTTCGGCCTGCCGCTGGTGCTCAAGCCTGTACGGGAGGGTTCCACTCTCGGGCTGACCATCGCCCGAAACGTGGATGAGGCCGCGAGCGGCCTGCTCCTGGCCGCGCGCTATGACCGCCGCGTCCTGGCCCAGCGCTTTGTGCCAGGCGTCGAGATCACCCTGGGCGTGCTGGCCACGCCCGAGCTGCAGCTGCTGCCATCGTTGGAGATCACCTACGAGAACGAGATCTACGACTACGACGCCAAGTACTCGGCCGGCCGCAGCCACCACATAATCCCTGCCCGGATCAGCGCCGAGGCGATTCAGCGGGCGGAGGCGGACGCCGTAACCGCCTTTCGGGCGCTCGGCTGCGAGGGCATGGCGCGCGTCGACTTCATAGTTGACGGGGCAGGCGTCCCCTGGCTGCTCGAAGTCAATACGGTGCCCGGTTTGACCGAAGTCTCGCTTCTGCCTGATGCAGCCCTGGCGGCGGGGGTCAGCTTCGAGGAGCTCTGCCAGCGACTGCTGAACCATGCTGTCGGGCGCCGGCGGCGGCAGGTGGGTCCCGGAGTATGAACGGAGACCCTCGGCGCCGCCGATCAAGGCAGGGCCGCGACTGGCGCAGCTGGTTCGGGCGCCTCCTGCCGGAGCGACCTGCTGACCGGCCCCGGAGCGGGTCCCGGCCCCGCCCCCGGCCGCCGGCTGACCCCGCCCGCCGGCGGTCGCGCTGGCTGGGCCTCGGCCTTGCCGGCGGTTCCGCGCTGGCGCTGGTGGGGCTGCTGCTGGCGCCTGTCTTCGCAGTGGCAGATGTCCACGTTTCGGGCACCCGGCACCTGAGCCAGACCGAAGTGGTTCACCTGGCAGGCCTTGACACGTCAGTGTCGGTTTATTCACTTGACGAAGTCGCCGCCAGGCAGCGGTTGGAGAGATCGCCCTGGATCCGCACCGCCCAGGTGACTGCTTCGCTCCCGGCGCATGTCTCCATCCAGGTGGAGGAATGGCAGCCCGTGGCAACCTTTCGCTCTGGCGGCGCTGCGCAGTGGTACCTCTCCAGCCAGTCGGTAGCCCTGGGCCAAGTACCGGCTGGTGCCGATGTCACGGGCATGGTGGAGATTCAGGGGCCGCCAGGGCGGGAGCCGAAGCCGGGCGCCAGGCCGCTCGAACCCAGGCTCCTCGCCGATCTTGTAAACCTCGACCGGCAGCTGCCGGAGTTGACCGGCCAGCAGGTCAAGCGCTTCGAACTCGATGGCTGCGGCAACTTGAACCTGGTGAGCGCGAAAGGCTGGACAGCCCTATTCGGGCGCGTGCTGACACCCGAGGAGCTGGCAGCGCTCCCCGGCAAGGTGACCAGTCTGCAGACTCTTGCCAGGTCGGGGGCTGTGGACTTCAACAGCCCTGATTTGACCTACGTGAACGTCGAGAACGCAGGCAATCCGGCGGTCGGCTACAAGCCCAAGCCGACCCCCACCCCCAAGCCCACGCCGACGCCTAAGCCGACGACCACACCCAGGGGTCCGGCGACGCCCACGCCGACTGCTCCGCTCGCCCCTCAGCTAACGGTGCCCGTCTGCGCGTGAGGTCATCTGCCATACTGACTTGATGGGGGTGCCCGGCTTCGGCAACCTGGCGGAAGGCCTGCCGCCATCAAACCCGGTGTGAGTCGAACCTAGAGAGACAAGGTGAAGGCTGTACGGCTGCACCAGTACCACCGACGCCCGGTGATCGAGGAGGTTCGGGAACCGAAGCTATCCAGTCCCTTCGACGTGATTGTGAAGATTGGGGGCGCCGGTCTGTGCCGGACCGACCTGCACATCATCGAGGGCCAGTGGGAGTCCAGGAGCGGGGTCGCGCTGCCGTACACGCTCGGCCATGAGAACGCTGGCTGGGTACACGAAGTCGGCTCCGGGGTCACCAACGTGGCCCGCGGCGACACTGTCATCCTGCACCCCACCCCGACCTGTGGGTTGTGCCACGCCTGTCGGGCGGGCGACGACATGCACTGCCCCAACGGCTCATTTCCCGGGATCAGCACCGACGGCGGCATGGCGGAGTACCTGCTCACCTCCGCCCGGGCCTGCGTCAAGCTCGCTCCCCAGACTCAGCCGAAGGACGTGGGGGCGCTGGCGGACGCCGGCATCACCGCCTACCATGCCGTGCGCAAGGCCGTTCCGCTGCTTTACCCCGGCACTACCTGCGTGGTCATCGGGGCCGGCGGGCTCGGCCACGTCGGCATCCAGTGCCTGGCCGCGCTGACCGCGACCACCATCGTGGTGGTGGACAAGAACGCGGGCGCGCTCAAGCTCGCCAGTCAGCTCGGGGCGCACCACACGGTTGTTGCCGACGGCAACCAGGTGAACGCGGTCAAAGAGCTCACCGGCGGCAACGGGGCCGACGTCGTCATCGACTTCGTCGCCGAGCAGGGGGCTGAGAACGACGGGTGGGAGATGACCCGCCGGGCCGGCTCGTACTACGTAATCGGTTACGGCGGCACCGTGAACATCGAGACGATCGACATTATCTCCACCGAGCGGAACGTCGTCGGCAACCTGGTCGGCACCTACAACGACCTGACCGAGCTGATGGTCCTGGCCCAGGCCGGCCAGGTGACCCTGCACACCAAGACCTACCCGCTGGAGGCGGCGCTCGACGCGATCGACGATCTCGACAACGGTCGCATTCGCGGCCGCGGAATCCTCGTCCCCTAGGCAATTGATTCTGGAGGTTTGAGCGTGTACGAGAAGGACGGCGAGAAGTACTACGTGGTTGACAGCCACATGCACTACTGGAACGCGGCCCCCGACAACTGGGTGGCCGGCCACGAGCAGTACGCCAAGGGCTGGATCGAGTGCTTCCACGCCTACCAGGGCCTGGGGCCCGCCGAGACGCACTGGCCGATCGAGAAGTTCCAGAAGTACTCCGAGGCCGACCTGATGAAGGATGTCTTCGAAGTCGGCTACGTCGACAAGGCGATCTTCCAGCCGACGTACCTCACGGAGTGGTACACGGAGGGCTTCAACACCACCGACCGTAACGGGATCCTGGCCAACAAGTACCCCGACAAGTTCATTCTCAACACCCGCTGGGATCCGCGCGAGGGTGAGGCCGGGCTGAAGCAGCTGGAGGCGGACGTCGCTCGCTACGGCAGCAAGGGCGTCAAGCTCTACACCGCGGAGTGGCGGGACGGCTCCCGGGGCTGGACGCTGAAGGACCCGGAGGCATCCCGTTACCTGGATAAGTGCCAGGAGCTGGGCATAAAGAACGTCCACGTCCACAAGGGCCCGACGATCTGGCCGCTCGACAAGGACGCCTTCGACGTGGCCGACGTGGACCAGGCGGCGACCTCTTTCCCCGGGCTGAACTTCATAGTCGAGCACGTCGGCCTGCCGCGCATCGAGGACTTCTGCTTCATGGCCACCCAGGAGCCCAATGTGTATGCCGGCCTGTCGGTGGTCATCGGCGGCCTCATGCACGCCCGGCCGAAGTTTTTCGCCAAGGTGATGGGCGAGCTGCTGTTCTGGGTCGGTGAGGACAAGATGACCTTCGGCAGCGACTACGCCATCTGGGAGCCGAAGTGGCAGATCGAGGGCTTCGTCGACTGGGACTACCCCGGTGACGAGTTCTCCGACTACCCCAGGGTCACGACCGCCACCAAGAAGAAGATCCTCGGCCTGAACGCGGCCAAGCTGTACGACCTAGAGGTCCCCATCGACTACCAGCTCCAGGAGCAAGCCGGACGGCAGGAAGCCGCGGTCGGCGTCTCGGAGGTAGAGGCGCGGGCGTGACGGACGCCTCCCGCGTCCTCGCTGCGTTGGATAGCGTCCGCGACCCGGAGCTGGACGAGCCGATCACCGCGCTCGGCTTCGTCGCCTCTTGCACCATGTCCGACGACGGTGTGGCTGAGGTGCGGCTGAGATTGCCGACCTATTTCTGCGCTCCGAACTTCGCCTTTCTTATGGTTGCCGACGCCTATGACGCGGTGTCGGCGGTGGACGGCGTGGAGCGCACGGAGGTGGTGCTCGAAGACCACTTCGCCTCGGTCCAGATCAATGGCGGCGTGGCCGCGCGGGCCGGGTTCGCCCAGGTCTTCGACGGCGAGGCCGTCGACGACCTGGGCCAGCTGAGAGCGGATTTCCTGCGCAAGGCGGTGCTGGCCGGCACCGACCGGGTGTGCCGACCGCTGCTGGCCGCAGGTGCGGCGGCGGAGGATCTCGCTGGAATGGTGCTCGGCGAGTTGGCGGCATCGGCGGACCTGGACCGGCTGCGGTCCCGGCGAGCCGACCTCGGCCTGCCGGCCGGGGACGACGCCCGGCTGCTGATCGACCCCGCCACCGGTGCAGCGATCGGCGTCGACGCGCTGCCGTTGCACCTGCGGCGGGCCAGGACGACGCGGGTCAGCCTCGAGGCCAACGCGGTGACCTGCCGAGACCTGTTCGCCCAGCGCTACCACTCCGCCTCGGGCTTGGCCGAAGCGGTCGCGCCCTAGTCTGTCCTCTCCCCGAGTAGACGCGACACCTGGAGGGTCTTCCAGGTTGTAGCGGCGGCGCGATTCTGTAGGTGCTTGACCAACCTGCAGAGGAGGCACCGCCATGACCAATGATGACGTCATCTACC
>NZ_JBPCPN010000044.1:0-23276 GCF_050999135.1 Candidatus Dormiibacter sp.
TACAACTTTGAGCGTTCCCACACCGGACGCAACAGCGCTGGTCGAACGCCCGCCGAGCTTGTCTATGGTGCTCGGAAGATGCGCCTTCGATGATGAGCTACTGTCGCCTCATCCTGTGGGCCGTACAAGCTAGCTCGTCTACGACGCGAGGCGAGATCACGGGCTGGGCGAGATGGGCTTTCGGGTGCTGAGATTCCGAGTGGCCGAAATTGATGAGAACATCGAAGGTGTCAAAAGAAGACCATTGCCGACGCTCTGAGTACATTCGGCTCGGAGGCCCCACCTGCCTCCCCCGCAGCTGCGGGGGGAGGAGACTCCACCTGGAGCGCCTCAACTACTTGGGGATTGGACGGACTAGAGGCTCTTGTCCTCCAGCTCCCAGGCGTGATCCAGGACGTGCCAGGCGAGTCGCCTGACCGCGTAACGAGGCGGCCAGGCGCCGATCGCACCCCCGGTTCCCAGCGCACCCAGCACGGCCGCGCGCTGCTCAGTCCACGGACTGCCCGGTGGCAGCTTGACGCCGATCGTGCGGGCATAGTTCCGTTCCGCCTCCCGGACGTGGTCGACCACGGCGGCCTTATCTCGACCGCCTCCCCGCGGGCCCTTGCGCAGCTGTTCGGAGGCTTTGCGCACAGCTTCGTCAAACGCAGTCCAGCAGCGCTGCAGGAGTTGGCCCAGCCGCTCCGCCTCGGCGGCCGGAAGTGACCGGTCGTCATCCGGTGCGGGCACGCCGGGCGCGCCAAAGTCAGTGGTCGCCGATCCCGGCACCCTGCTCACGACCTCCAGCTTGCCAGCTGCAAAGTCCCCACCCACCACCCTGGCGTACCTCTCGGCGTAGGCGGCGAGGGCTTACAGGGCCGCTTCCTCCCCCTTCTCGCGCCGGCACCAGCCCGGCCACTCGAGAGCTGAGGCGAACACCCAGGTCTTGCCCAACTCCAGATAAACGCGTGTTCGGCATCCGCTGATGATGCCCATTTCTCGTTCGACGAAGAGAGCTCAGATGCTCAGCGCCTTCCTGATGAAGGCTTCCTGGGCGGCGACGGCGTTGCTGAGATCTGCGCCCACGAAGTCGTGATCGGCGCCGGGGAACCACATGACTTCCGCCTGCACTCCCTTCTCTTTCAGGGCGGCGAGGGTCGCCTCGGTCCACTCCCGCGGGATGGTGTGGTCGGCGGTGCCCTGGATGATCAGAACCGGGGGCTGGCCGGCCTGGAAGTAGTTGCGAGGCGAGATGTGGTCATAGCCTGCCGGGTTGCTCTCCGGCGTACCGAGCGCGCCCAGGGATTCCGGCCGGGTGAGCCACCACTTGTGGGCGTTGTCGCGCATGTCGCTACTCACAGGCCCATGCAGGACCACTGCCTTGATCCGGGGATCGACGACCATCGCTATCTGGCTCTCGCCACCGCCGTTGCTGTGTCCTACAAAGGCGATCTTGGTGGTGTCCGCCTGCGGCAGCGAGGGAAGTGAGCCAACCAGGTCCAGCGCCGCGACAGCCTGTCCGAGCAGCGCCGGGAGCTCAGGTGGAGCCGGACCTGAGCCGAGATAACCCGGCCAGTTGGGGGCGACGGCTATGAAGCCGTGCTGAGCCATCGGCTCGCCGAAGATCAGCGAGTCCTGACCTTCGCCGTAACGCTCGGGCGGGATGAAGCCGTGATTGACGACCACCACAGGGAAGGGTCCTGGGCCCTCGGGCAGGGAGATGAGACCTGTCATCGTCTGGCCGCCGCTGGGCCAGGTCATGCGCTTGGTGTGCACTCCCGGGAGGCAGAGGCTGTAGCCACGGCAGCTGACTTCTTCCCCGATGCTGAGAGTCCCACCCTCATGCTTCTGCGCCCGCAGTGTCTCGATGTAGTACGGGGGCAGCGGGGGAGTCGGAGCTGGAGTCGCCGCGGGCGTCGGGCTGGGAGTGGGCCGGGCGGCAGGGCTGGGCCGGGTGGTTGGCCTTGCACTCTGAGCCTGTGGCGAGGCGTTGCTGCAACCTGACAGGAGCAGCAGCAGGACAGCAGGTAGAAGGGCTGAGCGCCGGCCCATGCCAGGCACCCTACCGACTCAGAGCCCATTCTCAGCGGTGGGCTACTGGCTCTCCTCGCGGGCAAACGCCAGCCCGTTGCCGGCAATGCGCCGGCTGCTGAACCAGATCATCAGCGCGAGCAGAAGCAGCGCGACGAGCAGGGGGCCGCCCAGCGCCGCCGCGGGCTGGCGGAAGCGACTTCCGGGCAGTGCGGCGCCTCCGATCACAGCCGCCGAGAGATAGAAGAGGCCGATCCTGAGCGTCTGCACCAAGCGCAGGTCGCTGCGCGCCGGCAGCAGCGAGTAGGCGGTGAGCGAGACCGCCTGCGAGATTAGAAGTGCCAGGAAGCTGAGCGCGGCTACCACGGGCAGTCCCCACCAGGGCCAGCCGGTGAGCAGTGCCACCGTCCCGCTGAAGATCAGGAAAGGCGCCCAGGGCAGCAGGGTCCGGACGGCAATGAAGAGCAGCAGGCGGCGCCACAGCGGCACAGGGGATAGCCACCAGAGGGGGTTGGACAAGTCTGGCCCCAGCCCCATCGACATCCTCAGGATGGCCAGGAAGAGCGCACCTCCGGCGGCGAGCGAGAGGAGGCCAACGCGGGTGCCGCCCTGCGTCCGGCTGGCGGCAGCGCCCAGGACAACGGGGCCGAGCAGCCCCAGCAGCACCAGCCAGGGTCCGAAGGGGCGGCGCCTCAAGGTGAGCCACTCCTTCCAGGCAAGGGTCAGGGAGCCGCCCGGAACCCAGCCGCCGGAGGTCCTCACCGCGCGCGGCGCACGCCGGCTCTCACCGGAAGCAGCGGCCGACGGGCGACGAAAGAGGTCCCCCCGCAGCATGCTCCGCCGCGCCTCAAACATCCGGGTCGAGCGCTGCCAGATCTCCGGCAGGCAGTCCCGGGCGACGCCGCAGGCAAACGCGACAAGAGCCAGACCCAAGCTCGCCAACCCCAGCAGAGCCAGCCGGCTGCCGCCGAGGGCTGACAAGAACCAGCCTCCCGGCGGCGTCGCCAGCGCCAGCCGCTGCTGGCCCGGGTCAGGCGGCGAAAGTACGTAGCTGGCTGCTCCCATGAGCAGGGCGGCCACTCCGACAGCCACCAGCCCGATCGCGACAATTCGCACCTGTCGCGGCCAGCGGCGGCTGGCGCTGAAGCCTGTCAGCGAGAGGCCCGTGCTGAGCCAGGCCGCCGCGATGACAGCCGTCGCCAGCGAGCTCAGTCCCGCCGCGCCGGTCCCGAAGAGGGGGACTGAGATCAGGAAGACAGCCAGGTAGAAGGCGGAGACCAGAACCAGGCGGCGAGCGCTGCGCAGGGCGAGCCAGGACATCACGGTCCGCGAATCCAAGCCGGAGCCGATCAGAAAGCGGGCATCGGCCGGCGACTGGAAGCGGAGCGGCGAGCGGCGGCTGCCCAGCAGCAGCAGCAGGCCGGCGGCTATCAGTCCCAACCCGGGGGCGACTGCGATGGCCGCCGTCACAACGGGAACCAGTACCGCCTGAGCCACAGCATCGTCGCCGGCCGTGATGTCCTGGCGCGGGCGGGAGCGGTTGGGGCTCAGGGTCGCCGCCAACCTGCCGAACAGCGTCGGCAGCATGACTATGAGGAAGAGCGACCAGGGCAGGAGCCGGCGGGGATTGCGCAGAATCGCGCGCACCCGATTTCGCGCCAGGCGCCACTCCAGCCAGAACAGCGCAGTCCACGGCGCCGGCTCCAGCCCGGCCAGCGCCGAGCTCATTCGACTATGTCCAGGAAAGCCTCTTCCAGCGAGCCCTTGCCACGCTCTCGGAGGAGCTCGGGCAGGGTCCCTGCAGCCAGGCAGCGGCCCTCTTTCAGGATCAGCAGATGGTCACAGTAGGACTCCACGCTGCTGAGCAGATGAGTGCTCACCATGACCGCTGTGCCCTGCTCCCGCAGCTCCAGGATGATCTTGCGCAGTTCGCGCTGGGCGCTCGGGTCGAGGCCGATCATCGGCTCGTCGAGCAGCAGAACCGGCGCTCCGGCCAGGACCACGCTGGCCACCAGCAGCTTCTGCCGCATGCCCTTGGAGAGTCCTTCCGCCAGGGTGTCGCGCTCCGCCGCCAGCGCCAGCCGTTCGAGCAGGCCGTCCCCTCGATCCTCCCAGCCTGCCGGCAGCCGGCAGCTCTTGGCGACGAAGACCAGGTGCTCCCAGACGGTGAGCATGCCGTAGATCTCGGGCGTCTCCGGGATGAGGGCTACCCAGCGGCCCCGCTCGGGTCCCAGCTCGCGGTCCTGCCAGGCGATGGAGCCCGAATCCGGGCGCACAAGCCCCGCCAGGCACATCATGGTGGTGGTCTTGCCCGCCCCGTTCGGGCCCAAAAGCGCGACGACCTCGCCCCGGGGAAGTCGGAAGCTCAATTGGTCCACGGCCAGCTTGCCGCGGTAGCGCTTGCTCAAGTCGCTGACCACCAGACCGGGGCTGGCGGAGGCCGGAAGCACCTCAGCCGGGCTGGCGCTCAAGCCGTTCTGAGCGCCAGGTAGTCCGAGGTCGCGTTGAGGAAGCTGTCGACGACGGCCGGCTCCGCCGCACGGCCCATGTGGCCGACTCGGAACGATTTTCCGTAAAGCCGACCCAAGCCTCCGCCCAAGCGCAGCCCCCGCTCGCTGCGCATCCACTTCTGGTAGCGCGCGACGTCCATCCCGGGTCGGCTCCAAACCGCCGTGCAGAGAGGGGACGCGTAGGGCGGCTCCACGACCATGCTGAAGCCCAGTTCACCGAGGCCCTCCCGGACGCGGTCCGCCGCCCCGGCACAGCGCCGGTGGCGCTCCTCCAAGCTGCTGTCGAGGATCTGCTTCACCGCCACCGCCAGGGCATCGATCACGTTGGTCGGCATGGTGGTTGGGTGGGGGTGGATGGGGCTCTGCGTGCGGGGTGCGTCACGCCAGTTGCTCAAATTCAGGTACCAGCCCGTGCGCTTGGGCCGGCCGTCTTCGACCGCCGCCCAGACTCGATCGCCGACGGCCAGCGGCGCTATTCCGATCGGGCCGCCCAGGGCTTTGTTCGCCACAGTGCTGCAGATGTCGATGCCCCAGTCATCCATTTCCAGCTCCACGCCGCCCAGCGAAGAGATGGCGTCGACCAGCGTCAGCAGCCCGTGCCGGCGGCCCAGCCGGCAGATCTCATGCACAGGGTTCAGCAGGCCGGCACTGGTCTCGTGGTGCACGACTGCCAAAAGACGCGCGGCCGGATGCCGCGAGATGGCCGCCTCGACCAGCTCCGGCAGCACCGGATAGCCGACCTCCGCCGTGACCAGGTGAACCTGCAGTCCGAGCGCCACTGATAAGTCGCGCAGCCGCTCACCGAACATGCCGTTGGAGCAGACGATCACCTCGTCGCCGGGGGCCAGCGCACTGGCCAGGGCCGCCTCGTTGGCGGCGGTCCCGGGCCCGAAGAGCAGGAACACATCGCCCCGCGTCCGGAAGATCTGCCTCAGGTTTTCGGTGAGAAGGGCATAGTCGGCCGCCCAGTCTTCGCCGTAGTGGGCGCGCACAGGCATGCCCAGCGCCTCCAGAACCTCAGGTTCCACGCTGACAGGGCCCGGGATCAACAGCAACTCGCGCCCGTCCATGCGGGTCAGTCTAAAGATCAACCGGGAGCGCCTCGCCTGCCTGAACAGGCCTCGCAATCATGCCGAGGATGCGGTAAGCTGCGCAAAATAGTCAGTAGGTCACTATTGGACTCAAGGAGAAGCGATGAAAGACAAGATCAAGGGCAAGGCTGAGGAAGTCAAGGGCAAGGTCACCGGCAGCAAGAGCGAGGAGCTCAAGGGCAAGGCTCGCCAGGGCGTGGGTGATGTGAAGTCCACGGCCAAGGAAACCAGCTACGACGCGGAGCGCAGGGGCGACCGCAAGATCTGACGTTTCGGTGCCCTGAAAAGGTCCGGCTTCCGCCGGACCTTTTTTATTTTCCGCCGGTTTTCAAGTCGAGCCGGGTATCGAGCTCGATCAGGCCGGCCAGCAGAACCTCTGCGCCGACCACGCATTGCTCGGGCGTGCTGTACTCCTGCGGCGCGTGGCTGATCCCGCCCCGGCTGGGGATGAAGAGCATGGCTGACTCAGTGATGGCGGCCATCGGCATGGCGTCGTGGCCGGCCCCGCTGGGCAAAAGTCGGTGCGTGTAGCCCAGCAGTTCACATGCAGCCTCCAAGGCGCTCACAACCTGAGTGGAGGACTTCACAGGCGCGGCAGCCGAGACTCGATCAGTCTGCGCCCCACGTTGCACAGCCGTACGTAGCAGGCGCTCCTCAGCCCGGTCGAGCAGGCGATCGTCCAGGCTGCGGATCTCGAACGAAAGCTCGACGCGACCCGGGATGACGTTGCTCGCCCCCGGCAGCACGACGAAGGTGCCGACCGTGGCCACGAGTCCCAACTCACCACCGACCCGCTCGACGTCCAGCACGAAGGGGACCGCCTTGACCAGCGCATCATCCCGCTGATCCATGGGCGTGGTGCCTGCGTGGTTGGCCTGGCCGGTGAAGATCACCTGGTAGCGGCGGATGCCGACGATCCCTGGCACCACAGCCACCGGGATGCCAGAGCGATCGAGGCTGGCGCCCTGCTCGATGTGAAGCTCGAGGTAGGCTGCCAGGCTGCCGGGTTCCCGCCGGGCCGCAGCCAGGCCCCGCCAGTCCAGTCCCGCAGCAGCGAGGTGCTCCGAGACCGGCCTGCCGTCCCAAGCGGGAGCGGCGCCAAAGCCCTCCTCCAGCTGCCCGGTCAGCGCGCGGGAGCCCAGCAGCCCACCACCCATGGTCGCCTCTTCGGCGGCGAAGTCGATGATCTCCAGCGGATGGCGGAGACGCGTGCTACTCGCGCTGAGCGCCCGGGCGCAGGCGACAGCGGCTGCGACCCCCAGGGTGCCGTCGAGCGGGCCGCCATTGGGCACCGTGTCGGTGTGCGAGCCGAGGGCGATGGGTGCGAGGCCATCGGCCGTCCCCTGTAGCACTGCGCTGACGTTGCCGGCCTCGTCTTTGCTGACGCTGAAGCCCAGCTCGCGGAGCCAGTCAGCGACCAGACGCCGGCCAGCCATGTCGGCCGGCGAGTAGGCGACCCGGTTGGTGCCCGGTCCCGGTTCGGCGCCCAGCCGGTTCAACTCCTCGATGTCCCGGAGCAGACGCTCGCCGTCGATGGCCGTCCGCGTCATCGAGGTTGCAGCGGCCTGCCGCGCCGGGCGGCTGGAAACCCCGCGCTCGACAGACGCAGCTCACCGTAGAGCCCTTCAGTCGGCGCTGGCACCGTTTTCAACGTCGGCTGGACCGTCGTACTGGAAATGTCCGCGAAGAGCTGATTCTGGTTGCGGTGCCAAGCCGCGCGCCGCGCCTCCGCAGCGCACGACGTCTGCGGTCCGACCCTGACGGAATCAAGCAGCTGCTGACGGATTACCGCTGCTGGATGCAGTCATGGCTTTTGAGGTTATCTGTTGCAGCGCCATCGCGGGCCATACCCTGGATACCCCTGGGCGTGGGAGCTGCCTGGGCGGCGCTGCTGGCGCTGTTCAGCAATTTGCGCCTCGAGCGTCTCTCGATCCCTGCTTTCGACACCGCCTACTTCCAGCAGCTGGTCTGGGGACTGGCCCATGGTCACCCGTTTCAGGCCAGCTTTCTGCAGGGCAATTTCCTGGGTCTGCACTTCTCGCCCATCCTCGCCCTGCCCGCCCTTCTCGAGCTGGCAGTGCCCGGCGCCCAAGCGCTGACCCTGGCCTCGGCGGCGGCGCTAGGCCTGGTGGCGCCGACAGCCTTCCTGGCCTGCCGGGAGATCCTGCCCAAGACACCCACGGGGACCGGCCTGGCAGTCGTGCTGGCCACTGTCCTTCCCTTCACGCCTCCACTCCAAGAGGCCGCTTGGTCTGGGTTTCACCCCGAGGAATTGGCCCTGCCCGCACTGTTACTGGCAAGCTGGGCCATGCTGTCCGGACGGCGCGTTATGGCCGTGCCGCTCATCGGTTTAGCCCTCTTGGCAAAGGAGGACCAGGCCTACCAAGTAGCCGTTCTGGGAATCCTGTTGGCGGCGGATCGCGGGCACCGGCGCATCGGCCGGCTGATCGCGGGGGTCGCCCTGCTCTGGGGGGTGGTTCTCCTTCTGCTGGTGATGCCGTGGTTCCGGCAGGGCATGGTCACCGACACCGCCACTTATTACTCCTGGCTCACGGTTGGTGGGCCAGGTGCGATCTTCAGCTCGGAGCGGCTGAGCGAGATGGGTCGGTTGCTCCTCCAGCCACAGGCTTGGCGGGCGCTTGGGCTGACCCTCGTGGCACTCTGCCTGCTACCGCTGCTCCGACCCCGTTTCGCAGCACTGGCCGCCCCTCCGTTGCTGGTGGCCCTGCTCAGCCTGCACCAGCCACAACCTCAGCTGCAGCTCCAGTACGCGCTGCCCGTGGTCTTTCCCCTCGTCCTGGCCGCGGCGCTGGGGGGCAGGCGTCTGCTCCAGGTCTGGCAGCCGCGCGCTGTTGCGGTGGCGGGGGCAGTGACGCCTGGCGTGGTCGTGGCGCTGGCGGGCAGCCTGGTCCTGCCGCTGTTCGCGTACATACAACGGCCGGAGCCCAGCGAGCTGGGTGGCGTACACGCAGCGATGGCCCTGGTTCCAGCGGGGGCCGAGCTCGACGCCGACGATGATCTGGCCGTGGCGGTCGCTTCCCGCCGAGAGCTGCATCTGTTACCCCATACATCACCCACCGCCTTCGTGCTGGTCGACTCCGCAGCAAGGATCCCGGCGTATTCAGACAGGCAGGCGCGAAACCGAAGCGTCGCCGCCTTGCGGCTCGACCGTCGCCTGCTCTGGACCAACGGCCGGCTTGAGCTGTGGAGCCCGGCCGCGTCGGACGGTTGGCAACCTCGCGGGAATCACCGGCCGGTCGGAGGATTGCTCCCCCCGACCATGAGGCGATTTGACCCCATCCCGCCGGACTCCGCGTGACGGATCAGCGACGCCGCCGGCGCCCGACAGCTCTGGTGCTGCTCTCCGGCCTGGCGGTCGGAGCCATCTTCGACGCAGTCAATCTCCTCCTTCGTGTTCCGCTGGGCGTTCCCTCCCTGCCCGAGGCCATGAGTGACGTGCTGGTCCCCTTCATCCCGGCCAGCGTCTTTGGCCGGCTGCTGAGCTCGCTCGGGCCTTACGGGAAGCCGATAGTCTTTGCCTCGTCGCTCGTCGGGATAGCGCTGGCCATCGGCGTCGCCGTGACTGTCTACGAGCGCTTGGCCACGAGGTGGGGGCTGATCCCGGCTACCACCGCACTGTTTGGCGCGGGCTGGGTTCTCCTGAGCCTGCTCTTCTGGACGGTCCTCGATGCCAACGGCTACGGCGGCACCAGCGCCATGCGCCGTCTCCAGGCGCTGGCGGACTTGGGGATCAGCGTCGCCGCCGCAGCAGGTTCAGCCCTACTCCTTGTCGGTCTGACTGGCGCGGGTGCCGAGCGAGAGTCGAGGCCTGTCGACCCCGGCCGCCGCCGCGTCGTAGGAGGTGTGGGTGCCGCGCTGGCCCTGCTCGTGGTCGGCGGGACTGGCATTGTGGTCTGCGTCCGACAGCTCGTGAAGCTATCCAACCTTGGCTACGAGGGTTATGGCACGCCCGCCTCGGCGCTGGGGCCGATCACCCCCACAAAGGACTTCTACGTCGTCTCCAAGAACCTGATCGACCCGACGGTAGACGCGGCTCGCTGGACCCTGGTGATCGAGGGCCAGGTCAATCGCCCGCTGACCTTGACCCTGGCCGATCTCCAGGCGCTGCCCCAGGTGGAGAGCATCGCGACGCTCGAGTGCATTTCCAATGGAGTGGGCGGTTCGCTGATGAGCACAGCCCGGTGGGAGGGCCCGAGGCTGATGGACGTCCTGGCGCCTGCCGGAGTCAGCGGTGAGCCGAGCCACGCCGAGCTCAGTGCCATCGACGGCTACTACGACTCGGTGCAGGTCGAAGAGTTAGCGACTCCGGGCGCCATCCTAGCCCTGCGCATGAACGGCGAGCCCCTTCCCGATCGCCACGGATATCCCGCACGGATAGTGCTTCCGGGACGGTACGGGGAGAAGCAGATGAAGTGGCTGACCCGCATCCTGCTGACTGATAATCCTCGGACAGGCTTCTACCAGCGGCAAGGTTGGAGCGAGGCGGGGACCGTTAGGACCTGGTCGCGTTTCGACAACCTCAGGGATGGCCAGCGTCTGGTGGCGGGGCGCGACTACCTGGTCTCGGGACACGCGTTTGCCGGCAACCGGGGTGTGGCCGCCGTCCAGGTGAGCACAGACAATGGCGCCTCTTGGGTGGATGCCCGCCTGCAGGAGGTGATCAGCCAGAACGCCTGGCGCTACTTCGAGTGGACGTGGCCCGTACCGTCGACCGGGCGCTACGAAGCGGTGGTTCGCGCCCGTGACGGCAGCGGGGCCTGGCAGGAGACCAGCTACGAGGACATAGTCCCCAAAGGCTCCAGCGGCCTGCACCGAGTCAGCGTCTATGTGGCGTGACGCGGCCGCCGCCAGGAGGCACCTGGATCGCCTGGCTGGCGCCGGCCGGATTACGGGCTGGGGGTTGGAGTGCTCGATCGCGTACCTTGCCGCGCGCCGGCCGACCATGAGCTACAGGATGTACAGGGGCGACGATGCCGAGGACCTCAACCTCGGGGCCTTCATCCGCGAGGTGGCCAGCCGGGGAGCGCAGATCGCAGTGTCGGAGGCCGAGGGGTCCGTCGCCGCGCATCACGGGTGGCGGCCTCCTGGTGATGGATTTGCGACCCGCGGCGTCTGGCGCAGCCGCCAGGTGGTTCTGACCATCAGCTTTGCCTCGGACCGAGAGCTGCGCTTTGCAGCCCAGGTGGTCGCTGAGCGGTTCACACGCAGGGCTGAAGCCGGACACCTCCCCGGGTCCTGGTGGGTGCCCGACGCCCGCGTCAGCGGCACGCCCAACTGCCCACCCGGCATGATCCTGGCGAAGGCGTTCACCCGGCGCGCCGGCCGGCGTCACGCGGTCGTGCTCACTCCGGGCGGTCCGGCACCGTTCTGGGGTGCCCGGACGCATCCAGTGTTCCTGCCCGAGCCGTTCGGAAGGTTTCTGCGGGGATGACGACAACTGTGGTTGCGGTCATCCCGGCGCTCAACGAGGAGGACGCGATCGCCGGCGTGGTTCGCCGGCTCCTGGCCGAGCTGCCCCAGCCGGCGACTGTCTGCGTGGTCGACAACGGGAGCACCGACAGGACAGGCGTCAGGGCCGCCGAAGCCGGTGCTCAAGTGGTCAGCGAGCCCCGCCGGGGTTACGGTCGTGCCTGCTTGGCGGGAGTGCGCGCGGCTGGCGGCGCCGAAGTGCTCCTGCTGCTGGACGGCGACGGCGCTGATGACACCTCGGCGGCTCTGACGGTGCTGGAGCCTCTGCTCGCCGAACGGGCGGACCTCAGTGTCGGCGCTCGGGTTGCGGCTGACCGAGAAGCCGGCTCGATGACCCCGCAGCAGCTGCTGGGGAACCGCCTTGCTGCGGCGATCCTGCGCCGGAAGTACGGGTTGGGCGTGAGCGATCCCGGGCCAATGCGGGCGATCCGCCGGGAAGCGCTCCTGACGATGGCGATGAGCGAGATGAGTTACGGCTGGACCATCGAGATGACCGCCAAGGCGGCCCGCCTCGGGCTGCGCTACGTCGAGGTGCCCGTGGCCTACCGGCGCCGCGCCGGCCGGTCCAAGGTGGGCGGCACGCTTCGCGGCAGCGTCGGCGCCGGGATCTCCATTCTCCGTTCGCTCTGGCGCTGCAGGAATTGGGAGCCGGTCGGCAGCGCGTAGTGGTGGTGACATCCCCGGTGCTGTACATAGCCGCCAAGCCTCCGGTGGCGGGCTCCGTCAAGACCCGTCTCGCCCGCGCCATAGGCGACGATGCTGCGAGCGCGCTCTATGCGGCATTCTTGGACGACATTGCGGCCGAGGTGCGCGGCGCCGGCCTCCCCGCCGGCTGGTTCCTCCCGCGGACACCGGCTTGGCAGCCGCCGGCGCTCGGTTCGCGGCAGGTAGCTACCCACTGGCAGAAAGGCGATACGTGGTCCGAGCGGCAGGCCAATCTCTTCCGCGACACCTTTCGGGAAGGCGCCGCCGCGACTGTCATCGTCGCCTCCGATTCACCCCAGCTTGTCGGCCCAGGCATGCGCGCTGCCCTGGCTGCGCTGGCAGATGCCGACGTGGTGCTGGGACCGGTGCTTGACGGTGGCTACTACCTGCTCGGATTGGGGGGCGATCACGACGTCGTGCGCGGCGTCGAGTTGAGTACCCGGAGAGCCTCTGCTGACATCGTCGAGCGTGCGCGCCGGTTGAACTTGGACCTGCAATTCCTGCCGGAGACGTTCGATGTCGACGAGGTCGCCGACCTGGAGCGGCTGGCTGCGGTGGCCGCCGTCCTCCCGCATCTGCGGGCGACGCGGGCTGCTCTGGCCGCCGTCAGTGCAGACACCCAGGCTCCGGTGCTCAGCAGCCGATGAGCGCCGAGACCGCCCTCGTGACCGGCGGCGCCGGGCTGATCGGCTCGCATCTGGTGGACCAGCTGCTGCACTCGGGTTGGCGCGTACGGATTCTCGACAACCTGGAGCCCGTGACGCACGCCGAGTCAGCGCCACATGTCAATCCTGACGCCGAGTTCATCAGGGGGGACGTTAGGGAGCCAACAACCGTGCGGCGAGCGCTGGCCGGCGTCGACGTGGTTTTCCACCAGGCGGCCTACGGCGGCTACATGCCCGAGGTCGCCAAGTTCATCGATGTCAACGTTGTGGGCACCGCGCGCATCCTGGAGGCCATCCGCGCTGACGGCCTGTCTGTGCGCAAGGTGGTCCTGGCCTCATCGCAGGCGGTCTACAGCGAGGGCGCCGTGAACTGCGATCAGCACGGGCTGCAATTTCCGCCGGCTCGTGCGTTGAATCTGCTCGAGACGGGCGAGTTCGACGTTCCATGTCCTCTGTGTGGCGGCATCGCGCAGCCAGCCCTGACTCCGGAAAGCGCGGCCGCCGGAGGCGAGAACGTCTACGCCGTGAGCAAGTACGCCGAGGAAAGGTTGAGCTTGGCCTGGGGTCTGCAGAGCGGCATTCCGGTAGTCCCGCTCCGCTACTCCTGCACCTACGGCCCGCGGCAATCCCTGGGCAATCCCTACACAGGAGTGATCGCCATCTTTGTGACCCGGATCCTGAACGGGCTGCCGCCGGTGGTTTTCGAGGACGGCCGCCAGACCCGGGATCTCGGGTTCGTGGCCGATGTGGCGCGGGCCAACCTGCTCGCGGCCGTGACCGACACCTGGGACGGCGTCCCTGTGAACATCGGGTCGGGAGCCGCAACCTCCATCCTCGAGCTCGCCAGCCTGCTCTGCGCCGAGTTGGATCCGTCGCTCCAGCCGGTGCTCAGCGGCGAGTTTCGGGTCGGCGAGATCCGGGCGCTCACCCCTGACACCAGCCGGGCCGAAGCCGCCAACCATTTCCCTCGGGTCGGGCTCCGCGAAGGGCTGCGCGCCTACCTCGACTGGATTCGCGCCCAGGACCCCATCGCCGAGTGTTTCAGCAGCGCCGCAGCTCGGCTTCGGGACACCGGGATGCTCCGCCGGACGGCTGCGGCAACCGCCCCTCGCCGGAGCAGCACGATTGGCTGAAGCTCCTCAGGTCGCGGTCATCGGCGGTTCCGGCCTGTACAGGCTCCTCGACCACGCCGACGAGATCCGGCTCGACACCCCTTACGGCAAGACCAGCGACGCTGTGAGCATCGGCAGCCTGGGCGGCGAAACAGTGGCGTTCCTGCCCCGCCACGGACGCGACCACGAACTGGCCCCACACCACGTGCCCTACCGGGCCAACCTGTGGGCGCTGAAGGAGCTGGGGGTTCGGAGGGTCATCGCCCCGGCCGCCTCCGGAAGTCTGCAGCCCGGGATCCTGCCGGGGGACATAGTCATCTGCGACCAGCTGGTCGATCGCACCAGCGGCCGCGCTGACACCTACAGCGCGCCGGGCTGCGTCATCCATGCGTCACTGGCCGACCCGTATTGCGAAGCCCTGCGGACTCTGGCCAGCACGGCCGCCTGCCAGCTCCAAATCCGCGTCCACGGCGAGGGAACCGTGGTTGTCATCCAGGGGCCTCGATTCAGCACTCGGGCCGAAAGCCGTTGGTTCGCACAGTCCGGTTGGGCGGTCGTCAACATGACGCAGTACCCGGAGGTTGCGCTGGCTCGCGAGTTGGGGCTCTGCTATCTGAACCTCTCGGTGGTGACCGATCGCGACGCCGGCGTCATCGGTGATCCCGATGCCCCGCCGGTGACAGCCCAGTCGGTTCTGGAGGTGCTGCGCCAGGGCATGGGCCAGGCGCGTCAGCTGATCAGCGCGATAGTGGAGGGTCTGGACAGCGCGGGTGTCTGTCAATGCCAGGCGTTGGCCGCCGAGGCCAGGATCTGAGGGCCGCAGCAGCGGGTCGTGGGACTCAGGCTTGCAGCGTAGTCATAGCCTGATGCAGACCGGCATCATCCGGCGCGACGATTAGCATGCTGTCCCCGCTCCGGCGCACCAGACCGACTGGAGCGTTACCCACCTTCTTAGCCTCCATCGTCGGCCAGCCGCCAGCCATCGCCGCGGGGATGACACTCACCTCGGTGGTCCCCCGGGGACCTGTGTAGATGATGGTCAGGACCTGGTGCCCCTCGACTGTGGAGACCCTGGCGCCTGTCACCGTCTCGTCCGGGAGGGCTACCACCTCGGCTGGCATCCCCCGACCAGCGGACCAGCCGGAGATTGCGGCGGGATCGGTGCTGGTGAACGCCGCCGGGCGTCCGTAGGCACTGGCAGCATCCCTCATCGCTGCGTCGGCTCCCGGTCCTGGGTTCGCCAGCCGGCCGGGCAGCCCAGCCACAGTGGCGGTAATCAGCAGCAGAACCACCGCCGCCGCCGCTCCGGCGAACGCCAGGCTTCGCCGCCTGACGATCGCTGCCACGAAGGGCAGATTGCTCAGCGAACGCAGCGAATGTGCTGGTTGCGCCGCCGGTACCCGGCGCAGCTCCTTCCCGGCGATCGCCGCCGCGAGCGCCACCTGTGCCTCCCGCTGCCATTGCACTTCGGTCGAACAGTCGTGGCACTGGCGGATGTGCTCGAGGATCGGGGCTGGGACGCCGTCGACCTCGCCGTCGGCGACGGCTCCGGCGTAAATGCGGGCGGTGTCGCAGTTCACGGCAACCCCGCCTCCAACAACAGCTTCACGAGCATCCGCCGGCCGCGATAGATGCGGGACATGACAGTGCCCAGGGGCAGATCCAGTACCTCGGCGATCTGACGGTAGGGCATGCCCTCCCCGGCGTAGAGACGAACTGGCACCGCGTGCTCGGGCTTGAGCTGAGCCAGGGCGTCGAGAATCGCCTGCCCCTCGAAACGCCGCATAACTGTTGGTTCGACTGACAGGGGACTGACGAGAATGTCGTCGTCGCCCACCTCGGCCAGCGATTGCACGCTGGGGCGCGTGCGCTGGGCTCGCCAGCTGCGCTGCTGCAGGCGGCGGCAGATGGTGAAGAGCCAGGCTTTCGCGTTCGTCCCGGGCTCGAAGCTGGCTTCGAATCGGATCGCGCGCTCCAGCGTCGCCTGGGCCAGGTCCTCGGCATCGGCTTGGCTGGCCGTCAGCGACCGCGCGAAACGCATCAGGTTGGGCTGCAGCGCTTCGAGCTCGTCCCGGATGCCCCCGAGAGCCGTCTCCTGGTCCACATGTAGTGCAACCCTCCTCGAACCCCAGCATTCCCATTCGAGGCGAGACTTTTCGAGCCGAACGCCCTGAGGCTGGCCGCCAAATGACTACCTTGAGAACGTGCATCCCCTGAAAGGCGTCTGGAACATCCTCGCCACCCCGTTTCAGCCAGATGGCGAGATCGACGAGCGCAGCCTGAACCGGCTGCTGGAAAGCGTCATCGCGGCGGGGGTCGACGGGATCACCGTGCTGGGCGTGGCGGGCGAGGCGCAGAAGCTGAACCAGGCGGAACGCCGCCGGGTGCTGGAGCTGACGGCAGCCGCGAGCAACGGTCGAGCGCCGATGTGCTGTGGCGTCTCTCAGGACGGCACCCGCGTCGCCGTGGAGATGGCACAGGAGGCGGCGGCCGCCGGCGCGGTAGCGGTCATGGTCGCGCCCCCCACGTTCCTGCAGCCAGGGCCGGCGCTGACGGCGCACCTTCGAAACATTGGGGAGGAGGCCGGCCTCACAGTCGTTCTGCAGGACTTCCCACCTGTCAATGGCGTCACCCTGACGCCTGCCCAGCTGGCGCAGCTGGCTGACGCCGTGCCGGCCATCCAGACCATCAAGCTGGAGGGCCTGCCGACCCCCCAGCGGGTGGCCGAAACGCTGGCTCTGACCGGCGACGCCGTCACAGTGCTTGGCGGCCTGAGCGGGAACTTTCTGTTCGACGAGCTGCGCCGCGGCGCCGCCGGGACCATGAACGGCTTCGCCTTCGCCGAGGTACTGGTCAGGATCTGGCAAGCCTGGAGGGCCGGCGACGTCGACTCCGCGGCGGCCACCTATTTCCACTACCTCCCGCTTCTGGCCACTGAGGCCCAGCCCGGCATCTCGATCGCCGTCCGCAAGCATCTGCTTCAGCTGCGGGGACTGATCGATCACTCATTCGTGCGCAGGCCCGGGCCAGAACTTCATGAAGGGGTGAAGAGAGACCTGGCAGACACCGTGCGACGCCTCGGCGCGCTGGACGCTTTCCCGGTCCCCGATCTGCAGGAGGCGAGGACATGAGCTCGACCCAGACTGAGGTTAGGAAGGCAATCATCGGCGGTGAGCCTGTGGCAGCTGCCGCCACCTTCTCGGTCGTCAACCCTTCGACCGGCGAGCCGCTGGCCGAGGTGGCGCGCTGCGGAGCCAAGGAGATTGACCAGGCGGTCGCCGCCGCCCGGCACACGTTCGAGACAGCCTGGCGGAAGACCACAGCAGTGGAGCGCGCCCGGCTCCTGCGGCGCATTGGGGATCTGATCGAGCGAGACTCGGAGGAGCTGGCTCGGCTGGAAACGCTTGACACAGGCAAGCCGCTCAGCCAGGGCCGCGCGGACGTGCGCGTCGCGGCGCGCTACTTCGAGTACTACGCGGACACTGTGGAGGCGCTCTTCGGCGATACAGTGCCCGGCCCCAGCGACGTGCTGATCTACACGCTCAACGAACCCTTTGGCGTCACCGGTCACATCATCCCCTGGAACTACCCGATCCAGATCTCCTCCCGCACAGCGGCGCCGGCGCTGGCCGCCGGCAACTGCTGCGTTCTGAAACCCGCCGAGGAGGCGCCCCTCACCTCGCTGCGGCTGGCCGAGATCGCGCTGGAGGCGGGGCTGCCGCCTGGCGCTCTGAACGTCGTGCCCGGCTTGGGTGAGGAAGCCGGGGCGGCGCTGGCCGCGCACCAGGGCATCGACCACCTGGGGTTCACTGGCTCCGTCGAGGTCGGACGGATAGTGAGCCGGGCGGCCGCCGAGAACGTCATCCCGGTGACGCTGGAGCTGGGCGGCAAGTCGCCCAACCTGGTGCTGGCGGACGCCGACCTGGAAGCGGCGGCTCCGGTGATCGTCAACTCCATCATCCAGAACGCCGGCCAGACGTGCTCGGCGGGCTCCCGGCTGCTCGTCGCCGAACCGGTCCACGAACGTTTGGTAGGGCTAGTGGCCGAGCGGATGAAAGCCATCAGCATCGGCCCCGGCCTTGACGACCCCCAGCTGGGTCCGCTGATTTCGGCCGGGCAGCGAGACCGCGTCCGGGGTTTTGTCGAATCAGTTGGCTCTGGCGTGCGCCTGGTCTGCGGCGGCTCGCCGCCCGCTGACGAGAAGCTGAGGGACGGCTATTTCTTTCAGCCCACGCTGTTCGACGGAGTGGCGCCCGAGTCCAAGCTCGCTCAGGAGGAGGTGTTCGGCCCAGTGTTGGCAGTAACGCCGTTCTCGGACCTGGAGCAGGCAGTGCGCCTTGCCAACGCCACCGACTACGGCCTCATCGCCGCCATCTGGACCACCGACGTGGGCCGAGCCCACTGGCTGGCCCGGGAGGTTCGGGCGGGCCAGGTCTACATCAACACCTATGGCGCCGGCGGCGGTGTGGAGCTGCCCTTCGGCGGCTTCAAGCGCTCGGGCCACGGCCGGGAGAAGGGCTTTGAAGCCCTCCGGGCCTACACCCAGACGAAGACGGTGGCCGTCAAGCTGGCCGGGGGATAGTCGTCCGCCGACCGGCCGCGCCTACCTATCCTCAAGCCATGGATGAAGGAGAGGGGTTGATCGGCCGGCGGCTGCGGCGGGTGGAGGACCCTCCCCTCATCACCGGCCACGGAGAGTACGCAGGAGATCACCGGCTACCGGGGCTGGTGCACCTGGCGGTCTATCGCTCACCCTTCGGGCACGCTCGCATCAAGGCCCTGGATTTGAGCGCGGCTCGCCAGGCGCCAGGTGTGCTGGCCGCCTGGGCGTTCTCGGACCTGCCCCAGATCGCGGACGGTCTGGGCGACTCGGTTGACCCCACGTTCAAGGCGCATCCCCGGCGGGTCCTGGGCGACGGCACTGCCCGCTATCAGGGCGAGCCGCTGGCGGTGGTGGTGGCGGAGACGTCCTATCAGGCGGCCGACGCTCTGGAGATGGTGGCCGCCGACCTCGAACCGCTGCCGGCGGCGCCGACCCTAGCGGTTGCGACCCAGGCACAGCCGCCGCTCGTTCAGGAAGACGTCGCTGACAACCTCATCGGCGAGAGCACGCTTGAGTTCGGCGAAGTGGAGGCTGCCTTCGCCGACGCACCGGTGGTCGTCGCCGAGAAGCTGACTGTCGCCCGCATCTGCGGCGGCTACATGGAACCGCGCGTGGTCACTGCCAGTTGGGCGGAAGGTCATCTGGACGTCTGGCTATCGACGCAGTGGACGTATGGCGTGCGCGACAACCTGGCCCGCCTGCTGGGACTGGAAAAGGAGCACGTACGCGTACGCGCCACCGACGTAGGTGGTGGCTTTGGCCCCAAAGGCGAGGTCTACCCGGAGGAGATCTTGGTAGGGCTCGCCAGCCGCAGGCTGGGACGCCCGGTCACCTGGACGGCGAGCCGGACCGAGGACACGCTGAGCACCGCCCACGCCCACAGCACCAACCTGCAGCTGGAACTGGCGGCCGATCGGGACGGTCACTTGCGCGGCCTCCGCGGGCGCTTGATCCACGACGCCGGTGCATACAGCGCGTCCGGCACCGGCCAGGGCGGCATCATGATGCCGCACATGATCTCCGCCTATCACCTGCCCGCCGCCTCACTGACCACGCAGGTGATTCACACCAACACTGTGCCGACAGGCTTCGTGCGGGGGGGCGCCCGCCCGGTCGGGAACTTCGCCATCGAGCGGTTGATGGACCGCCTGGCTGAGCACTTGGAGCTCGATCCGGTGGAGCTGCGGCGGCGGAATCTGATCCAGCCGGAGGAGATGCCGTACGACACCAGGGTGCCGGCTGGACGCGGGACTGTGGTCTACGACGGTGGCGATTATCCTCGTCTGCTCGACACGGTGGTGGAGGCGTTGGGCGAGGTCCAGGAGGGTCGGCGAGAGGACGGTCGGCTCGTCGGTCGGGCGGTGGTGTGCTGTGTCGAGTCGAGCGGCTTCGGCCGCAAGGAGCCGGCGCGGGCGCGGCTGGACAAGGACGGTCGGCTGCGGCTGTTCGTCGGCTCCACGCCCGGCGGTCAGGGCCATCGCACTGTCGCGGCTCAGGTGATCGCTGAGCGCGTCGGCTGGCCGCTGCAGCAGGTGGAGGTGACCGCCGGCGACACGGACGGATCTGGCTGGGCGCTGCTGACGGCGGGCAGCCGGTCGGCGACCTACGTCGGGAATGCGGCCGCCCAGGCGGGACGGTCACTACGCCGCCGTCTGCTGGAGCGCGCGGCCGAGGTGATGGAGGCGGACACCGCCGACCTGATCCTGGCCGATGGGCGCATCTCCGTTCGGGGTACGCCGGCGCGAGCGCTTTCGGCGCTGGAGGTGCTGCCGGAGGATGGTCTCGAGGTGGTGGAGAGCTTCACGCCCAAGGGGGAGACGGCCTACTCGAGCGGCTGCCATGGCGCACTCGTCAGCGTGGACCCCGAGACCGGCAGCATCGACATCGAGCGCTACGTCATCGCTCACGACGTGGGCCGCTCGATCAACCCCATGCTGGTCGAGGGCCAGCTGCAGGGCGGTTTCGCGCACGGGCTCGGCTACGCGCTCTTCGAGGAGGCTGTCTATGACGCTGAGGGCCAGCTGGCCAGCGCCACCTTCCTCGACTACTCGCTGGCCGGCCCACCCGAGGTGCCCGCTGCCGAGCTTCTGCACCAGGAGACGGCGACCGAGGCGAATCCTGAGGGCTTCAAGGGAGCGGGGGAGAGCGGCACCATCCCTGTGCCTGCCGCGATTGCGGGAGCTGTCGAGAGAGCGCTCCGGCACCTGACGCCTGAGCTGAAGGTGACAGAGCTGCCGCTCAGCCCTGAGCGGGTGAGGTCGCTGATCGGGCCACGGTTCTAAAGGCCGCCTCCCTGGTTAGGTACGTCCAAGTTGACCCGTCTTCTGACCGGCTACAGCCAGCTGCCGAGCCAAGCGGTGAAGCCCGGGATCACCCGATTGACCTGATCGCCGAGGAGCAGCAGGGCGGTGGTGGCCAGGATCGCGACCAAGACCAGGATGAGCGACCACTCCACCAGGCTCGGCCGCTCTCCGTTATCCGCCAACTGCCTCCGTTCCTTCAATGGGAAGTGACTTCACCAAGAGTTGGGCTGATGGTACCGCGGCTGCCTGATACCTACAATGGGCCACTGGTTCGGGGAGTAGCGTAGCCCGGCAGCGCACTTGGCTGGGGGCCAAGGGGTCGCGGGTTCAAATCCCGCCTCCCCGACCAAACTGCCCTTATTTGAACCGGCTGTCGGCAGCCTCGGGCCCTCCTGATCTCGGCCTCGGCCGTTCGGATCTCGTCCTCGTTCGACGATGGCTTCAAGGGCTTCAGCTCACCGCTTTCTTCACGAGCGCGCCGATCCTTGCCTGGTCGGCGGCGGTCAACTTTGTCAGAGCGTACGCGGACGGCCACATGGCGCCTTCGTCGAGGTTCGCCTTGTCGCTGAAGCCCAACGTCGCGTACCTGGTCTTGAACTTCTGCCCGCTTTGGAAGAAGCAGACGACGTTGCCGTCCTTGGCGTACGCGGGCATCCCGTACCAGGTCCTCGGTGTCAGGTCGGGCGCGGTGGCCTTGATGAGGGTATGGAGCCGCTCGGCCATCTCGCGATCCGACTTCGGCATCTCGGCGATCTTCGCGAGCACGTCTTTTTCCCCGTCCGCATGGTCGGCGCGCCCCTTCTTCTCTCGGACGTACTCCTTAATCGCGGCTCGTTCCTCGTCTGTGAATTTCGCGCTGGCGCTCTTGGCGGTCTTCTGCTTGCCTTTCATTCGAGGTTTCCTCCCCTGCGAGTATTGATGGGAACGACCCTCATGCTAGGGTGCCTGCCGCCGCGGCGGCTTCTCGAAAGCTGCTCGATCGCATCGCCCGTAACGCGGCGGCCTGCACGCGGCATCGAACGCGGCCGCGTGCGGCGAGCGTCTCCCGGAAAGTCGTACCGGGGCGCGGGTGTCGGCGGGAATCGCCTGCCAATCGAAGTCATCAGGCGCGTGCTTCAAATAGTGTCCCGCCTCCCGACCACTTTCCTCAGTTCCTGCGCATTCCGAGGTTACGCCGGAAGCCGCTCCCAGCCGTGACTCTCAGCACCCCCGCAATTTCCCGCATCCAGCCCACCCGCGTTCAGAACCCGGTTGACGTCGCGATAGCTGCGAACGGAGCCGTTAATGGACACGTGCACGATAGGTATCGCACCGGCAGGCTGGCAGCCTGGCGGGTTCGCCTCGGAGGTGTCGAAGTTCGTTGTCAAGGGAGCCCGGCTGAGCACCGCCGTCTGGGTCAGTATCAGCGTCGAATGGGGCGCGATCTTCAAACCTGGTTGCCAGATGTCGAAGCGCTGTCCACCGCTGTCAACAGTGACGCGGTCGATGGTGACGCTGGTTCCCGAACGGTTCTCGATCCGGATGGCTCCCGCGTCGAAGTCAGGGCCGACGCCGACGAAGGCAACGCCCGGAGAGCCCATCCAGGGCGAAGGCGGCGGGGCAGCCGGCGCGCCAGTCCGAATCGTGTCGGCGTACGCCGCATAGACCTCGATCGTGGGCGGTGGGGGAGGCGCCGACTGATTCAGGATGACCGCAACTGCCACAGCGACCGCAGCGGCGCCTCCCCCACCCAGCGTTAGAGCGGGCCAGTGCGCCTGAAGCCAGTGGATGATGTGGGCGACCAGGCTTGGCGCCGGCGCGGTTGCCACCGGCAGCGAGGCCAGTACCCGCTCCCGCAGCTCAGGGCTGGGCGGCTCGAAGCCCTCGTACAGTGCGTCGCGAAGAGCCGGCTTGTCGGGACCTATTTCCATGGGATGGAACCCTCCGATTCAGCCAGTACCGGACGCAGGCGTTTGAGGACTCGGTAGAGACGGGTCTTGGTGCCGGCAGGACTCAGGCCAACGACGGGAGCCACCTCCTCGAGCGGTAGATCCAAGCCATAGTGAAGGAACAGAAGCAGTCGGTCGTTTTCAGCCAGCTCACGCACCGCCGTCCTCAAGTCGAGGGTCCGCGCCGTCCGCTCCTCATTCCACCGCCCGACCACATCCAGGTCGGGCAGCCTGATAACGGAGTGCCAGGGGCCGCGCCGCTGCATGCGCGACCGATTGACCACGATCTTGAAGAACCACGCCCGGGCGGATGACTCTTCGCGCAGCTGTCCGATCTTGCGCCAGGCGGTTAGGGCGGCTTCCTGGACGGCATCCTCCGCCTCCTGCCTGTCCCGCATGATGCCGAAGGCGATGTGATACCCGGGCTCGATGAGCGGGCCGATCAGTTGTTCAAAGGCCTCACGCTCTCCGCTCTTCGCCCTACCAAGTAGGTCCGCTGCGGCTGCGTCGCTCACGGTCCCAGGGATCGTATAGATGCGGACACAGGCGGCCTCACGTCATCGGGGCTCTTTTAGGACCAAGAAGCTTTCAAACACCGCCGAAAAAGCTTGAAACCGGCGACCCACCTGATGGCATCGGTTCAGTAGGACGCCTGGAGAGCAATCAATGAAGACTAGCGCTGCGGAAGCCGTGACACGCTGTCAGCGGTCGCCGGCATGGCAGGTCTCTCTCGGGCCATGTCCTGTCAAGTGGTGTATGACGATGTCCACGTCATCCATAACAACTAACTGGCAGCCGCCAGCTCGGGCAACACCTCCCCCGGCGCAGGAACCTGCGCCTTGCTGAGTGACTCAGCGCT
>NZ_JBPCPN010000054.1:0-23066 GCF_050999135.1 Candidatus Dormiibacter sp.
TACAACTACGAGCGTGCCCACACCGGACGACGAAGCGCCGGCAAGACGCCGGCAGAGTCGATCTATGGTGCTAGGAAGATGCGCCCCCGATGAGGTCCACCTGTCGCGTTATCTCGGAAGCTGTTCAATCTAGAGCGGGCTGCCCAGAGCCGGCAACCCAGCGCATCGTGTGCTGAACCAGAGCGGCGCGCTTAGCATCGTGAGTGCGGTGGACGACGTCGAGGGCGTCAGCCAGGGACGCGGGCGCCGAGCTGCGGGCCTGATCGCCATCGGGCTTGCGCTGGTGCTGGTCGGCGGCATCGTCTACCTGCGGCCCTTCGCCCAGCCGGCCGCGCCGGCGCCCGCAGCCACCACCCTGGCCGGCCACTTCGTCGTCCCCAGCGACATGCAGTGGTTCTCGGCCGACGAGGGTTGGCTCGTCTTCAGCGAGGGTCCCAACCACAGCGCCCTCTTCCACACTCGCGATGCCGGGCGGCATTGGCAGAACAACTTCACTGCTCCACTGGGGAACGCCAACGCCGTTGGGCTCAAGTTCTTCGACGCCCGCAGAGGTGTCCTTCGAATCTGGGGAGACGCCCTGGGAGCACGTGCGCTGGCGACCAAAGATGGCGGCCGCTCCTGGCAGCCGCTTCATCTGCCCTCTCTTGGCGGTTACTACGTGAACGTCGAGTTCAGCGACCCGGAGCATGCCTGGGTGGCCTGGGTGACACAGGCCTCCCCGGCCAGTGTGCCGACCGTCGATCTCTATCGCACTGCCGACGGTGGCCAAAACTGGCAGAAATTCCCGAACGGAGCGCTGAACGGGCTGCCGCAACCGGCTTCGGGATCACCGCTGTTTGCCAGCGCTCAGGACGGCTGGGTGCAGGTTGGGAGCCAGCTCTACGCCAGCCATGACGGCGGCGACTCCTGGCAGCCGGAGAGTCTGGAGCTTCCGCCCGCCGGCAGTGTGTCCCTGGGACAGGCAATTGTCTCGCCGGGCGGCTTGGTGACGCTGACCTTTGAAGGTTCCAGCGGTCAGGTGCCGCGTGGGGTAGAGATGTGGGTGGCTGCCTCGAGCGACGGCGGAAGGACGTGGCAGCCATTGGTCCACACTCCGGAGACACCGAGCCCGAACGCGGGCGCGGGCCCGGACTGGCAACCGCCCCACTTCAGCGACGCCCGCAATGGCTGGCTCGTGGTCGGCCAAATCATGTACACTACCGCAGATTCCGGCCGCACGTGGAACCGCAAGGCCATGCCGGCTGGCGCCGAATGTGCGGATGTGACCCCGGTCATCGCCAGCACCGCTTGGTGCGCGGCACACTACCCATTGGGCGTCCGGCTGTTCAGAACCGTTGACGGCGGCCGGCACTGGAGCGGCGTCGCCCCGCCGATCTAGTGGGAGCTCGACCCGGCCGGCTGCCTGACTCGGCGCGTTGCTGGATAATCACGCCATGCCGCGCGTGAGTGAGGAGATCGAGATCCGCGCTACTCCCGACAAGGTGTGGCACGTCGTGCAGGAGGATTTGGCCGCCACGAAAGAATGGTCGCAGGGACGCATGAGCGCGGCCACCATGGACGGAAAGCCCGCCGGCCCCGGCTCGCTGATCCGCTTTGAGCTGACCGTGGGCGGGAGCCAGCAGGCACTGGTGCTGCAGAACCAGACCTGGCAGCCGCCGGAGCTGTGCGCGGGCCCCATCGTGGAAGGACCCGTCAAGGGCAGCTTCGCCTACAGCTACGCCAAGAGCGGTGCGGGCACTCTGCTGCGCTTTGAGATGGATGCCCAGCTCTCAGGACTGCTTCGCTTCGCCGGCGGTGTCTTCAAGTCGCAGCTGGAGACCAACCTGCGAGAGGCGCTCAGCTCACTCAAGAGCTACATCGAGAGGCGCACAGCTGCCGCCCGCTAGCCAGCGCCGCCCCCGCCGCTCCTGCCTGGCGGTGCCTGGCAGCAACCCGCGCTTTCACGCCAAGGCCGATCAGTCGGCGGCGGACATGATCTTCCTGGACCTGGAGGACGCTGTCGCGCCCAGCGCCAAGGAAGAAGCCCGCGAGCTGGTGGTCTCGGCTCTGAACCAGTACGCGTTCGAATCAAAGGTGCGGGGCGTTCGTATCAACGACGTCACCACCCGGTGGTGCGGCGACGACGTCCGCGAGGTCGTGGAGGGTGCGGGAGAGCGGCTGGACTGCCTGGTCGTCCCCAAGGTCGAGGACCAGGACCACGTCCACTTCGTCCACCACCTGCTGAATCAGCTGGAGGCGAAGCTCGGGCTCAGCCGGCGGATCGGCCTGGAACTCCAGCTCGAGACGGCGCGCGGTCTGGAGAACGCCAGCCGGATGGCGGCCGCCAGCGACCGCACTGAGACGCTGATCTTCGGGCCGGTGGACCTGGCCGCGGACCTTCGCCTGCCCTCTCTGCGATCGGGCGACCTGAGGGACGATTATCCGGGCGATTTCTGGCACCATTTCCATGCCACGGTGCTGGTCGCCGCCCGCGCGCACGGCCTGCAGGCGATCGACGGGCCTTACGTACAGGTTCGCGACCTGGCCGGCCTGCGCCGGTTCGCCGCTCGCTCCGCCGCCCTCGGCTACGACGGCAAGTGGGCGCTCAACCCCGCCCAGATCGAGGTCCTGAACGAGGTCTACGCGCCGAGCCCGGCCGACTTCCGACGCGCGCTGGAGATCGTCGAGGCCTATCGACAGGCGACTGACGCCGAGAGCAGGGGCGCCGTGATGCTGGGCGACGAGATGATCGACGAAGCATCGCGCAAGCTGGCGCAGGTGATGGTCGAACGCGGCCGGGCGGCTGGTTTGGAGGAAGGGACGTGACAGCAGCGAGTCGATGGACAGCCTGATCAGCCAGGTCGAAGCCGTGCTCCAGGCCACGCCTGAACGCTGGCGCGCGCTGTGCCAATCGCTGCCTGCCGAGCTGCTGCAGCGACGACCGCAGCCCAGCGAGTGGTCCGCTGCGGACTGTCTTCAGCACTTGGTCCAGGCGGAGTCAGGTTACTCCGGTCGAATCCACGGCTTTCTTGCCGGAGAGACACATTTGAAGCGCATTGACCCCGACGCCGCCGTCGACATGGCGTCGGTGAGCGATGTCGGCCAGATGGCCGAGCAGTTTGCCGAGCTGCGGCGAGAGAACCTGAGGCTGCTGGGCCAGGTCCGCGAGGAGGATCTGGGCCGCCGAGCACAGCACGAGGAGTACGGCCCGGTCACGCTCGGCAACCTCCTGCACGAGTTTGCCGCCCACGACCTGAACCACACCATGCAGGCCGAACGGGCTCTGGCGCAGCCCTTCGTTCAGGGGTCGGGCGGCTGGCGCCGGAGCCTGGCGACGATCGACGACGGCGGCTGAGATGAGCGAGCCCGGGGCCTTCTAGCGGCGGGGCAGCAGCTCCAACTGCTCAGCGCGGTCGTTCAGGTGGGCCGTGGCCTGACGAACCAGACCGGCGAACAGGCGCTGGTCATCGCTATCAGTGAGCTGTACTGAGCGGATCCGCCGCAGCACGGCTTGCAGCGCATAGATCCCGTCAGCTTCGCGCACGAGCGCTCGCTGCGCAGCCTGTCTCAATGCCGCGGCCTGGCGCTCCTGCCGGTTGTCGGCGAGCAGCGTCGCTGCTCGATCCGCCGCTTTCAGGGCTTTCGCCATGGTCGGGTGCAGTTCCGTCCCCGGCTCACTCGGCTTCTTGGCCCGCAGCGGGCCCGGGCGCGGCAGGTGCCGCCGGAGCTGCAGGCCACGCCTGAGGTTGGGCCCAGCCATCACCAGGACTCCTGTCAAGATGAGCAGCGCGGCCAGCAGGCCGACGACCACCTCCAGCACAGCAACAGATTACTTCGAACCGACCGCTGCGCCAATACCCGAATCGGGCTGAGCGCGCCAGCCTATCTGGGGCTGCTCAAAGCCTCCCGGAGGTCGACGTGGCCTTCAAGCAGCGACTTGCCCAGAATGACCCCGGCCGCTCCGGCCGCAGCGACCGCCGCGACATCGTCCAGCGAGGAAATCCCACCGGAATAGGTGATCGGGTGGCTGCCGCTGCTCCGCGCTGCAGCGAGCAGATCGAGGTCCGGACCGGCCAGGGTGCCGTCGCGATCGATGCTGGTGACTACGACGCCGGCCAGCGGCGCCCCCGCCCAGCCCGCCAGCACCTCGGCCAGGCTGAGATGAGTCAGCTCCGACCACCCGGTCACGGCCGGGCGGCCCGCCCGCGCATCCAGGGCGGCCAGGACTCGGCCGGGCAGCTGGGCGGCGACTTCATTCAGCCGCTCAGGCTCCTTGACCGCCACTGTTCCCAGCACCACCGCGGCAGCCCCGGCCTCCAGCCACCTGGTGGCGCCTTCCAGGGAGCGGATGCCGCCGGCCACCTGAACCTCCAAGTCCAGCTCTCGGATGAGTCGCTCGATCAGCTTCCGGTTGTCGCCCGAGCCGCGCGCGCCATCCAGGTCCACCACGTGCAGGCGGCGGGCGCCCGCCTCCGCATACCGCTGCGCCTGAACCAGAGCGTCCGTCGCGTAGCCGGTCTCCCGCGCGAAGTCCCCTTTGATGAGGCGCACCACCCTGCCGGCGCGGAGATCGAGCGCGGGGATGACAAGCATTTGGGCCCTAGGCCAGGGCGACCAGCTCGCTGAAGCTGGAATCCCAATAGTCAAGACTGCCTTCGGGCAGCATCAGCACGCGCTCTGGCTGGAGCGCTTCAACAGCTCCCTCGTCGTGCGTCACCAGCAGCACAGCCCCCCGATAGCTCGCCAGCGCCTTGAGGATCTCCGCCCGGCTGGCGGGGTCCAGGTTATTGGTCGGCTCGTCCAGCAGGAGGACGTTGGCGCCCGAGGAGACCAGGGTCGCCAGAGCCAGCCGTGTCTTCTCGCCGCCGGACAGCGTGCCCACCTCCTGCTCCACCGCCTCGTTCGAGAACAGGAACGAGCCGAGGATGCCGCGAAGCTGGGGCAGCTCCCGGTCCGGCGCGGCCGCCCGCATGTTGGCGAGCACGCTGCGCCGGGGATCAAGCGTTTCATGCTCCTGGGCGTAGTAGCCCAGCTTCAGGCCGTGGCCTGCCTTGACCTCTCCCAGGTCCGGCTTCTCCAAGCCGGCCAGCAGCCGCAGCAGGGTGGTCTTGCCGGCGCCGTTGAGACCGAGGATCACAGTGCGGGAGGCGCGCTCCACCTCCAGCTCGATGTCGCGCAGCACCTGAAGGTCGCCGAAGCGCTTGCTCAGACCGTGAGCCGTGAGCGGCGTCCGTCCGCACGGCGCCGGCTCCGGAAAGCGGAGCTTGGCGACCCGGTCGCTGCGCCGCACCTCCGCCAGGCCCGAGAGCAGGCGGTCGGCGCGCCTGTCCATGTTCTGGGCCGCCCTCGCCTTGGTCGCCTTGTAGCGCATGCGATCGGCCTGGGCGTGGAGCGCGCTGGCCTTCTTTTCCGCGTTCTGGCGCTCGCGGACTCGGCGGCGGTCGTCAGCCACGCGCTGCTCAGTGTAGGCTCGCCAGCCGAAATTGTAGATGTCCAAATGCGTCCGGGTAGCGTCCAGATGGAAGACGCGGTTGACTGTCGCCTCCAACAGGGAGACGTCGTGGCTGATCACCACCCACCCTCCTTTGCTGCCCTTCAGGAAATCTCGCAGCCAAGCGATGGAATCGGCGTCGAGGTGGTTGGTGGGTTCGTCCAGGAGCAGGGTCTCAGCGCCGCTGAAGAGGATGCGCGCCAGCTCGATCCGGCGCCTCTGGCCGCCAGAGAGAGCCGCCAGCGGGAGATTGAGTACCCGTTCGGGAAGAGCCAGACTGGCGGCGATGGTTGCGGCCTCCGCTTCTGCGGCGTAGCCGCCCAGCGCTTGGAAGCGGTCCTCGAAGTTGGAGTAGCGCTCCAGCAACGGAAGGTGGTCTCTGCCACCGCTGCCGGCCATGGCCAGTTGCGCCGTCTGCAGGTCGCGGACCACGCCGTCCAGCCCGCGGCCGGAGAGGATGCGGTCCCGTGCGGCCGCTGTCTGATCGGCCTCGCCCGGGCCCTGCGGCAGATAGCCGACCGTGCCGGTGCTGGCGACAGACCCTGCCTCAGGCAGAGCCTGACCGGCCAGGACCCGGGCGAGCGTGGTCTTGCCGGCGCCATTGCGGCCGACCAGACCTATGCGGTCGCCGGGTGAGATGAGAAACGAAGCGCCTTGCAAGAGGGTCCTGGCGCCGGCGCGCAGGGCAAGGTCTTTGACGGTGATCATCGGTGAGCTCCTGAAGGGTGGAAGAAGGACGCGCTCATTCGGGACGGGCCGCTCAGAACGGCAGGCGCGTCAGGTCGAGAGGAGCGTCACATCGATGAAGAATTGTACGGGCTGCTCACAGTTAGTCTCGGTCAATCCAAAGCGGAGCCCGAATGCCATCGAGATCCGGCGCGCAATTCGGCTACTCGTAAGGTCGATAGGCCGGGTTCATCCCGGCCGGAAACCGATGCCGGCAAGGCCTTAATCGAATGGTTACCCACCTGAAGCCCGCGGCTCCGCGCGGCGGCGGTTTCGTACAAACCTGGTGGGGATCCGGAAGGGGAGGCCCGCCTCCCCTTGCCCGTCTAGCGGTAGTTGGTGAACTGGAGGGGGACGGGGATCGACTCGTCGTCCCGGAGCTTGGCGATCACCGCTTGGAGCGAGTTCTTTTCCTTGGAGGTGACCCGGACCTGGTCGCCCTGGATGCGGACCTGCGCCTTCGGTGCCACCTCGCGCGCTTTCTTGGCCAGTGACTTGGCCAGCTCGTCACTGATCCCCGCGTTGAGAGTGACCTCGATCTGGCCGCGGCCCTTGCCGACAGTCTTCGGCTCTCCGGCCTTGAACAGCTTGGCCGACAGCTTGCGCCGGACCGCCTTCTCCACCAGCACCTGGAAGGCAGCCCGGGCCCGGTCCTCCGTGGAGGCCTCCACCACCAGCGTGGCGCCTTTGTGCTCGATCTGGGCGTCGGTGCCTTTGAAGTCGAATCGTGTTGCCAGCTCCCGCCGCGCCTGATCCAGGGCGTTGGTCAACTCCTGCTTGTCGTAATCGGAAACCACGTCGAAGGAGAACTCCTGTGCCATTGCCCGCCTAGCCTCGGATGGCGTGCACTATCACCACCGCCACCAATAGGAGAGGAATCAGCGCGCTCAGCCCGAGGAGCGCTGCGATCCCGAGCATCGAGCCGTCGACGCCTTCTCGGCTGCGGCGCTCCTCGTCCAGCGAAATCGGCGCCAGCTGATCCGCCACCCCCTCGGCATCGGCGCGCTGGGCGAGCTCCTGCAGGATCGCCCCACCACCTGTGGGCAGTGAGTTGGTGTCGATCCGGCTCAAGGCCAGCCGCAGGTTGTCGTTCGAATCGCCCAGGGCTGACATCGCGAGGTCGAGAGTTCTCGTGCCCGCCGGGCCGCGATGCGCCTGGCGCAGCTCGGCGATGATCTCATAGAGAGTGGCCATGCGTTCCAAATGGAGTTATAGCCGATCCGACCCGCGGCCGACAGTCCTTCGGCGTCGGCGGCCGTCAAATCGGCCTGGGGCGGCCTACAATCCGGCTTCAGCATGACTGTGGAAATCGAACTGAAGAGCCGAGTTGCCAGCCGTCCCGAACACCCCAACAGCTGGGTCTTCTATGACGGTGAGGTGGTGCGTTATCACGACGCACACATAGGCATCGCCACCCATGCCCTCCACTACGGCACCGCTTGCTTCGAGGGCATCCGGGCCTACTGGAATGAGACGCAGGAGCAGCTGTTCCTACTCCACGGCCCCGCCCATTACGACCGGCTCCGCAACTCAGGCAAGATCCTGCGCATGGAGCTGCCGTATTCGACCGAAGAGCTGATCGACATCACACTCGACCTGCTCCGACGCAACGATTACAGGACCGACGCTTACATCCGGCCGCTGCTCTACAAATCTGTCGAGCAGATAGGCGTGCAGCTTCACGGCCTGGCCGACGGCTTCCTCATCTACACGGCCGAGATGGGCAACTACGTCGAGATCGAATCGGGAATCCGCTGTATGGTTTCCAGCTGGCGCCGCATCAGCGACTCGGCTCTACCGGCCCGAGCCAAAGCGAGCGGCGGCTACGTGAACTCCGCGCTGGCCAAGTCCGAAGCTCTGGAAGCCGGCTTCGACGAGGCCATCGTGCTCACCGCCGACGGCCATGTCTCGGAGGGCTCGGCTGAAAACCTCTTTCTGTACAAGGATGGTGTCTGGGTGACCCCACCCGTAACCGACGACATCCTGGAGGGCATCACCCGGCGACTCGTGATCAACATGATTCGCGATGAGCTGGGCGTCCCCGTTGTCGAGCGCAGCATCGACCGGACCGAGCTCTACACCTGCGAGGAGCTGCTGCTCTGCGGGACCGGAGCCCAGATCTCGCCGGTGATAGAGGTTGATCACCGCCGAGTTGGCAACGGCAAGGTGGGCGAGTTCAGCCAGGAGATTCAGGCACTGTACTTCGACGCGGTGCGAGGCGAGACCAGCAAATACCGGGACTGGACAATCCCGGTCTACTAAGACAGACACCTGCGCTGGACGGCGATGAAGGTCGTCGTCGCGCCCAACCCCTTCAAGGGCTCCCTGGGAGCCCCGGCCGCGGCCCGCGCCCTGGCCGCCGGCGTGCGAGCCGCGCTCGCGGATGCGGAGGTGGTCCAGATCCCCGTCGCTGACGGCGGCGAGGGCACTGTGGAAGCGCTGGTCTCCGCCCGCGGCGGCACTCTGGCCAGCGCCACCGTGGAGGGCCCGCTGGGCGATCCGGTGACAGCCGTTTACGGGCTCATCGAGGATGGTCGAACAGCCGTGCTCGAGCTGGCCGCGGCCAGCGGGCTGCCCCTTCTGGCCAGCGACCGGCTGGATCCGCTCCACGCTTCCACGTATGGCTTCGGCCAGCTGCTGGAGGCCGCGCGGGAGCGGGGCGTGAAGCGCATCATCGCCGGCATCGGCGGCTCGGCCACCAACGATGGTGGCGCCGGCATGGCCCAGGCTCTGGGTTTTCGTCTATTTGACAGTGCAGGCCGGGACCTGCCTCGGGGCGGCGCTGCCCTTGCCCGGCTGGAGCGGATCGACGCGTCAGGCGTCGATCCCCGCTGGCGCAGCGTCGAAGTGATGGTGGCGGTGGACGTCAGCAATCCGCTCTGCGGCCCGCGCGGAGCCAGTGCCGTCTACGGTCCCCAGAAGGGCGCCACGCCGCAGATGGTGAGAGAGCTTGACAGAGCGCTGGGCCGTTTCGCTGAGATCATCGGCCAGGAGGTGGCCGAGCTGCCAGGCGCTGGTGCAGCCGGCGGCACCGGAGCCGGGCTGCGACACTTCCTGGCTGCCAGGCTGACACCTGGCGCCCCTCTCATTATCGAAGCGGCCGGACTCGACGCCGGTCTCGCCGGAGCGGCGGCAGTCCTGACGGGTGAGGGCCGCGTCGACGGTCAGAGCGTCAACGGAAAAGGCCCAGTGGAAGTCGCCCGGCGAGCCAGGAAGGCGGGAGTGCCGGTTGCGCTGGTGGCCGGTCAACTGGGCGAGGGCTGGGAGGCGGTCCGCCAGGAAGGGGTCACCTGGGTGGAGAAGAGCACCCCAGACGAGATGCCGCTGGCCGAGGCTCTGGCGCAGGCCGAGCGGCTGCTTCAACAGGCGGGTCGGAGGGCGGTTGGACACCTGTTGGGCTGCTAATCTCTCGCCATGAGCACCGCCGGCGCCGAGCTGCTCCGGGTCGAGAACCTGCGGACGTATTTCCACACGCGTTCGGGCCTGATGCGGGCTGTGGACGGTGTGGATCTCAGCCTGGACGCCGGGCAGACCCTCTGTTTGGTGGGCGAGTCGGGCTCCGGCAAGAGCGTGACCTCACTCTCGATCATGGGCCTCATCGACGGTCGCGGCGAGATCTTGAAGGGCAGCCGCATAGCCTTCCAGGGACTTAACCTGCTGACCGCCGGCGAGGGCACCCTGCAGAGCATCCGCGGCAACGAGATCTCGATGATCTTTCAGGAGCCGATGACCTCGCTCAACCCGGTCTACAGGATCGGCGACCAGATCGGCGAAACGCTGAAGCTGCACCGGCACCAGATGAGCGACAGGCAGGTCAGGGAGCGGATAATCGAGATGCTGCAGCTGGTCGGCATTCCAGCCCCCGAGCGGCGGTTGGGGGACTATCCGCACCAGCTCTCGGGCGGCATGCGCCAGCGCGTGATGATCGCGATGGCCCTCGCCTGTGAGCCCAAGCTGCTGATCGCCGACGAGCCGACGACGGCTCTGGATGTGACCATCCAGGCGCAGATCCTGGAGCTGATGAAGGAGCTTCGCCAGCGGCTCGACATGGCCATCCTGCTGATCACCCACGACCTGGGCGTGGTGGCGGAGATGGCCGACGAGGTCGCCGTCATGTACGCCGGGAGGGTGGTGGAGCGAGGGCCTGTGAAGGAAGTCTTCGAGTCACCGCAGCATCCCTACACAGAGGCGCTCCTGCACTCAATCCCCATCCTCGGCATGACCCAGGCCGAGCCTCTCAGGGTGATCCGGGGGATGGTTCCGAGCCCGCTCAACTGGCCGCGAGGCTGTCGCTTCGCTTCCCGCTGCGACTACACCTTCGACCGCTGTTTGGAGGAGGATCCGCCACTCCTCGCCGCCGGCGAGCAGCAGTCGGCCTGCTGGCTCTGCGAGAGCGGACAGCGGCCTGCCGTCGGCGTTCACGCATGAGCACTTCTCCCACTTCGGCTGGCGCGCCAGGCTCGACCGGGCCGCTGCTGGAGGCGCGGGAGCTGAAAACCCACTTCCCGGTCCGGCGCGGCATCCTGCAGTCGGTCGTCGGCCAGGTCCACGCGGTCGACGGGGTCGATCTCAGCATCATGCCGGGCGAAACGCTCGGGTTGGTGGGTGAGTCGGGCTGCGGCAAGTCGACCCTCGGCCGGAGCCTGCTGAGGCTGGTCGAGCCGACCGCCGGTTCGATTCAGTTCGAGGGGCAGGATCTGATGAAGCTGCGGGGCGGGGCGCTCAAGGCGAAGCGCCGAGACATGCAGCTCATCTTTCAGGATCCTGTCGGCTCTCTCGATCCCCGGATGACAGTGCGGCAGATCATCGGCGAGGGACTTCAAGCTCATGGCATCGACCGCGGGCGCCAGCGCGAGGACCGCGTCCAGGAGGTGCTGGAGCGGGTGGGCCTGCGGCCGGAGGCCGCGGGGCGCCATCCTCACGAATTCTCCGGCGGGCAGCGCCAGCGCATAGGCATCGCGCGCGCTCTGGTGCTGAGGCCAAAGCTGGTGGTGGCGGACGAGCCGGTCTCGGCGCTGGACGTCTCCATCCAGTCGCAGGTGCTGAACCTGCTGGTGGAGTTGAAACGCGAGTTCAACCTCACCTATCTCTTCGTCGCCCACAATCTGGCGGTCGTCGGCTACATCTCGGATCGGATAGCCGTGATGTACCTGGGCAAGGTGGTGGAGCTGGCGCAGGCCGCAGATCTCTACCGCCGGCCGCTGCACCCCTACACGGTCGCGTTGCTCTCAGCGATCCCGGTCCCCATCCCCGGCCAGAAGCGACAGCGGATAGTCCTCCATGGCGACGTGCCCAGCCCCATCAATCCTCCTTCCGGCTGCCGCTTCCGGACTCGCTGCCCGCTGGCACAGGAGATCTGTGCCGAGCAGGAGCCGCCGCTGGCGGAGCATGAGAGCGGGCACCTGGCCGCCTGCCACTTCGCCGGCACCCCCTTCCCAACCAACCACGAGGCGGTGGCCACCGCCTGAGTGCTTGACTGGCGACCGGACGGCCCCAATTTGGTCGTCGAAGGTGACAACCTAGCCGTCTCGGTGCGCTTGCCGGGAGGAGCCTTTCGGCTGATCTATCTCGATCCGCCCTTCAACACCGGGCGCGTGCAGCGCCGACAGGGGCTGAGCACCACGCGGTCTGTCAGCGGCCGCCGGATCGGCTTCAAGGGCCAGACCTACGAGACTGTGAAGGGCGCTATCTTCGCCTACAGCGACTCCTTCGCCGACTACTGGGGATTCCTGGAGCCGAGGCTGCAAGAGGCGCGGCGGCTGCTGGCTGAGGACGGCACTCTCTACCTGCATCTCGACTACCGCGAGGTTCACTACGCCAAGGTCCTGCTGGACGCTCTCTTCGGCTCCGATTGCTTCCTGAATGAGATCATCTGGGCCTACGACTACGGCGCCCGTCCGACCAAGAGATGGCCGCCCAAGCACGACACCATCCTGGTCTACGTCAAAGATCCCAGCCGCTACTTCTTCAACGCTGAGGCGGTGGAGCGCGAGCAGTACATGGCGCCGGGACTCGTGACTCCCGACAAGGCCGCTCGGGGCAAGCTGCCCACCGACGTTTGGTGGCACACGATAGTCTCGCCCACCGGTCGCGAGAAGACCGGGTATGCCACGCAGAAGCCGGAGGCGATCGTCCGCCGCATGGTGCAGGCCAGCACGGAGCCGGGAGACTGGACGCTCGACCTCTTCGCGGGCAGCGGCACTCTCGGTGCGGTCGCCGCACAGCTTGGCCGCCACTTCGTGCTCGTCGACAGCAATCCCGAGGCCATCGAGGTTATCCGGGAGCGGTTGGGCGGCGCGGGTGGAGAAACGGTCTTCGTCAACCGGCCGGTTTGAGTCAAGCTGCTCCTATCCGGCCTGCAGCCACCAATCCGCGGCGTTCCACGTCCCCAGCCCGCTGCCCGGGCTGGGTGCGAAGTTGTGCAGCCGGGCTGAGACCTGGCTCAGGCGCTCTGGCTCGTAGAGCGGCAGGGTGCAGCGGATGCCCACCCAGCGCTGGGCCGCAGCCTGGAACGCTCGCCGGCGGGCGGCTGGATCGAGCGACGTGCGACCGACCGTGAGGCTTTCCTGCAGCGCACGGTCGGGGCAGGCGAGGGGGGCCCAGTCTGACGGGTCGGAGCCGGGATCGTCCGAGTAGAGAGCCAGCAATGGCTCGGTTCCCTGGAGCGCGGCCAGGAACTGATCACGAGGTCGGCAGGTGGCCCTGACGGTCACTCCCATCGGCGCCCACTGCCGAGCGAGCGAGCCCTGCGTCAAGCCGCCACTGGCGTCCTCACAAAGCGCCAGCACAGTGACAGTGACCGTCCGGCCGGCCAGCGCCCGCCGCGCCGCGGCTGGGTCGGGGCGCGAGCCACCGATGGCACCGGCGGCTGTCAGGGCGGAGGGAAAGGGACCGCTGGCCGGCTTGCCGTAGCCGGCCTGCGAGTCGTGCACCAGCTGCTCCCGGTCCAGCGCCAGTGAAAGCGCATCGAGCAGCTGCCGGTCGTCGCGAAGTGTCCCCAGCGGTCGCAGGAACTCCATGCGCTCAGCCGCGCTGGCCGCTATCGCCTGGCCCGGCACCAGGCGCAGGGCCGCCAAGTCTGGAGCGGTCAGGTGCGAGATGAGATCGGCGCCGCCGGCCTGGGCCTGGTCGAGCAGGGCCTGGCGGCTTGGCACCGTCCTAAAGCTCACACCGTCCAGCCAAGCCTGATGCGTGAAAGGGCCATCTCCTGCCGGATACGCGCCTCGCTCTGAGCGCCCGTCGGCGTAATGAGGATTTCGCAGCCAGTCGAGGCGCTGGCCGGGCACGGCCGCAGCCGGGGCGAAGGGCCCTGAGGTGACGTCGGGCCGCGCGAAGAACGCATCCCCCGATGTGCCCGGCAGCCGGTGAGCCGGCAGCGGGAAGAGCTCCGCACCCAGGGCCAGGTAGGGCGCGTAGACCTCACTGAAACTCCACGTCAGCTTCGAGTCCGACTGCTTGCTCAGCGCGGCGCCGTCCGGCAGCTGCCTCCCCGCCTGCTTCTGAAGTGCCTGCCAGCCCAGCAGCACGTCGTCAGCGCCAATCGGCTGGCCATCGCTCCAACGCAGCCCCGGCACGAGCTCGATAGTGACTGTCATGGCACCGCTTCCGCCCAGCTGGACGCCGCCGTTCTGCTCGGTAGGTACTCGACGGGCGAGATCGGGATAGGGTCGCAGCTGGTCGTCCAGGCCCCAGAGCCTGGCAAAGGAGAGCTGGGCCAGCCGCAGTTCCACATCAGTCCGCGCAGTCATCGGATTCAGGGTGGCCGGGTACTCGTAGTCCGCCAGCAGCGCGGTGCCACCCTTCTGATAGGCCGGTTGAGCATGGTAGCGGTCGACTGCCGCGGCCGGCGCCGGCGTTTCCCCCTGTGAGCAGGCGGCCACGAACAACACCAGCGCGAGGAGTTGGGAGGCCCGTCTAGTCACCCAGTGGGATGACCGGGAAGCCGCTCGACAATCCATCGGCCCATTCCCACCGATGGCGGCGTCAGGGGGCCCGGCGCTCGTCGTCACGCATCTCCCAATGCGATCCTCCTCGGCGCCACTCCTTACTTCCACCCCACGAAGTCTCCGACTTCGCGGGGACCCCGCTTGCCCTCGGCGGCCTCCGCGCCTTGTCGAGCTAATTCCCGGACATCCCACTAGTAGAATTCAATTCTGATGGCGGCGAGCAACGGAAGGTCCAATGTGCTGAAGGGCGGGTTCAAGGTCAAGGCAGGCCATGCCGAGATGTTGAAGGGCGGCGTGATCATGGACGTGGTCAACGCCGAGCACGCTCGGATCGCCGAGGACGCGGGTGCGTGCGCGGTGATGGCGCTCGAGCGCGTTCCCGCCGACATCCGCCGCGACGGCGGCGTCGCGCGCATGTCGGATCCCGCACTTATCCGCTCGATCATGGCGGCGGTCACCATCCCGGTCATGGCCAAGTGCCGGATCGGCCACACCGTCGAAGCCCAGGTCCTGCAGGCGCTGGGCGTGGACTACATCGATGAGTCAGAGGTTCTGACGCCCGCCGATGACGAGAACCACATCGACAAGCACGCCTTCACAGTCCCCTTCGTATGCGGCTGCCGCGACCTGGGTGAGGCGCTTCGGCGCATCGCCGAGGGTGCGGCGATGATCCGCACCAAGGGCGAGGCGGGCACCGGCAACATAGTCGAAGCCAAGCGGCATCTGAGCGCCGTGGCCGCCCAGATCCGGCACCTGGCAGGCCTCAACCCAGCCGAGATGGTGCATGAGGCGAAGCTGATCGGCGCTCCCGTCGACCTGCTGCGTCAGGTGCAGGAGCTGGGCCGGCTGCCGGTCGTCACCTTTGTCGCGGGCGGCATCGCCACGCCTGCTGACGCGGCCTGGATGATGGAGCTGGGCGCTGACGGCGTCTTCGTCGGCTCGGGCATCTTCAAAGCCGAGGATCCTGCCCGCACCGCCAAGGCGATAGTGACGGCCACCACGTACCACGACGACCCTGAGAAGCTGGCCGATATCTCGGCCGGATTGGGCGAGCCCATGCGGGGTCTCGAGATGGCCTCGATTCCGCGGGAGGAGCTGCTCGCCGGCCGCGGTTGGTGAGCCTCAGCCCCGACCCGATGCCGGCCCCGCCGCTGATCGGGGTGCTGGCCTTGCAGGGCGCGTTCCGAGAGCACCTGCGGGCGCTCGCGAGCTGCGGTGCCGAGGTTCGCGCCGTGCGCGCCCCAGCCGACCTGGCCGGGCTCGACGGCCTCGTGATTCCCGGTGGCGAGAGCACCACCATGCAGATCCTCTTGGAGCGGGTGGGCCTGATGGATGCTCTCCGGGACGCCGTCGGGCGCGGGCTGCCGACTCTCGGCACCTGCGCCGGCATGATCCTCCTGGCGCGCGACGTCACAGACGGTCGCGCCGACCAGCGCGGGCTGGCAGCGCTGGACATCGTCGTCCAGCGCAACGGCTACGGCCGCCAGGTCGACAGCTTCGAGGCGGAGCTGCAAGTGGAGGGCCTGGACAGCCGGTTTCCGGGCGTCTTCATCCGAGCCCCCCTGGTCTTGGAGGCGGGCTCGGCCGATGTCCTGGCTGAACACGAGGGCAGGCCGGTGGCGGTGCGCCAGGGACGGATCATGGCGCTCAGCTTCCACCCTGAGCTGTCGGGCGATCTGCGCCTGCATCGTGAGTTCCTGAAGCTGGTGCAGGGAGGTGGAAAGTCATGAAGCTCAGGCAGGCGAAGTTGCCAGACCTGAACCGCATCGAGCAGATTCACCGCGAGGCTGAAGCCCGGTTCTCCTCGGTGCCGCCGCCAGCCCGCCTCTGGGCGCTGGTGAGCCAGACCTTCTCAGCTTTCCTGCCCCTCTCGCAGGAGACTGTCATCTACGTGGCTGAGGTCGACGGCAAGGTGGCCGGTTTCGTGCAGGCGTCGGGGCGGCCGGCGACACTTGTCCTGCCCGCCAAAGTCGGCTCGCTGCAGGTCTTGAACCTCTGCGTGGCCGAGTCGGCGGACGAGGGCCTGGTGGCGAGGGGGTTGATCGAGTACCTCTGCCAGCAGGCCGGCAAGTTCGGCGCTCACCGCCTGTTTGTCCGAGTTCCGCTGGATGACATGCTGCTGCCGATCTTCCGCGGCCAGGGCTTTCGCCAGTACGCCACCGAGTCGGTCCTCTATGCGGAGCGCCCCCAAGCTCGTTCGGCCGAAGTGCCGCCAGGGCTGCGCTCGGTCAGGGGTCGCGACTCGCGCGCGCTCTACCACCTCTACCGCAAAGTGACGCCAATGGGCGTCGCTCACCTGGAAGCGCCTTCCTACAAGGACTGGAAGTCGCTCCGCAGCGACCCCGGCCAGCAGGAGGTGCTGGAACGAATGGAGATAGTTGGCTGGTACCGGGTCCAGAAGAGCTCCCAGGGCCGGCCCCACACCCTCTCGTTCATGGCGCTGCCCGAGGCAGGTCTGGCCGACGAGCTTGCCGATCACGCCATCACTACCGCCAGCGGAGAGCCGGCCTGGTCCAGCCTCCGTCACTATGATTCGGACATGATCGACGCCCTCCGCGGGCGCGGCTTCAGCCTCTTGCTGAGCCAGGCGCTGCTCGTGCGAGAGGTGACATTGACCGTCCCGGCCGAGCAGAGGCAGCTGGCCCCCGCCCTCAATCCCGCCTACGGCTAGTGGAGGAAGTCTGAAGAACCTGCGTCCTGAGACTCAACTGCACGACAACCCGGGCAGCTGGCCGGAGGAGATCGAACTCCTCGCCCAGTCCCTGCCCCCACACCTGTACGAGGCGCTGCATGAGCGCACCGACCCGACCCAGCTGCTGGAGATCGTCCTGGACCTGGGCCGGGAGCCAGAGGCAAGGGTGCCCGGCCGCGAGATCCTGCTCTCCCAGCAGCCGGTCACGGCCGCCGACCTCGACTACATCGCCGCCCATGTGGGCCAGTTCGGCGCAGACAACCGGGCAGGCATCGAGCGCACTCTGCACAGGGTCTCCGCCATCCGCAACCGCTCGGGTCGCATAGTCGGCGTCACCTGCCGGGCCGGTCGGGCAGTAACGGGCACCGCAGCCATCTTCCGCGACCTGGTCGAGTCCGGCCAGAGCGTCCTGCTGCTCGGCCGGCCTGGCATCGGCAAGACGACGATGCTGCGGGAATCCGCCCGCCTGGTCGCTGACGAGCAGCGCAAGAGGGTGGTCATCGTCGACACCTCCAACGAGATAGGCGGCGATGGCGACATCCCGCATCCCGGCATCGGCCGGGCCCGCCGGATGCAGGTCCGCACACCGCTCCAGCAGCACGCCGTGATGATCGAGGCGGTGGAGAATCACATGCCGGAGGTCATAGTCATCGACGAGATCGGCACCGAGCTGGAGGCTGCTGCCGCGCGCACGATCGCCGAGCGAGGTGTCCAGCTGATCGCGACAGCGCACGGCCAGACGCTGGAGAACCTGCTCGTCAACCCGACGCTGAACGACCTGCTCGGTGGCATCCAGAGCGTCACGCTCTCCGACGAGGAGGCGCGCCGCCGTGGCACCCAGAAGACAGTGTTGGAGCGCAAGGCGCGGCCCACTTTCGACGTCCTGATCGAGATCCAGGATCGCGAGCGGGTGGCGGTTCACCAGCCGCTGGCTGACGTGGTGGACGCCGCCCTGCGGGGGGTCATGGCGGCGCCCCGGATCAGGATGCGGACGCGGGAAGGCCGCGTCATCTCCAGCGTGGAGGCGGAGCCCGTCCAGCCAGCTGCGGCCAAGAACGGGAACGGCCAAGCGGCGCGCAAACCCCGCGCGATCTTCCCCTACGGGGTCTCGCGCCTCTACCTGGAGCAGTCGATCCGCGATCTGGAGCTGCCTGTGCGAGTGCTGGGCAACCTGGACGGCGCCGATCTCGTCCTGACGCTCAAGAACTACTACCGCCGGCGGCCGGACATACTGCGTCAGGCCGAGGGCTCAGGGGTGCCTGTGCACATCCTGCGCAGCAATTCTGTGACCCAGGTCAAGGATGTGCTGACCCGCATCTATGCGGCTGAAGCGCAGGATGGTGGCGTGCAGAAGGCGTTGGATGAGACGTCGCAGGCCATCCGCAATGTGCGCGCCAACCTAAGGGCCATCGAGCTGACGCCTCAGAACGCGTACGTCCGGCGTCTCCAGCACCAGATGGTGAGCGAGAACGACCTGACAGCCCGCAGCACTGGCAAGGAGCCTCAGCGGCGGCTGCGTATACTCCCGGCGCCGGACGCGGAGTAGTGGCGGCGTTGGTGACGTTCGAAGGCTCTGAGGGAGCCGGTAAGTCCACGCAGGCTGCGCTGCTTCGCGACGCCCTGGGTCAAGATGCGAGCCTTCTCGCCAGGGAGCCGGGCGGGACTCCACTGGGGGAGGAGATCAGGCGGCTCTTGCTGCACTCTGCGCCCATGGCCGCCGAGGCGGAGATGCTGCTCTTCATGGCCGCCCGGGCAGAGCTGTTGGAGAAGGTGGTCAGGCCGGCGCTGGCAGCCGGGCGAACAGTCATCGCGGACCGCTATCACGACTCCACGCTCGCCTACCAGGGGGGCGGCCGGGGCTGCGCGACGTGGTGGCCAGAGAGCTTCCCCCGCCCCGATCTGACCTTCCTGCTTCAGCTCCCGCCTGAGCTTGGCTTGCAGCGCGCGCTCGGCCACGGTCGGAAGCCCGACCGGCTGGAGAGCGAGGATGCTGCCTTCCACGCCCGTGTGGTCGGCGCTTACGAGGATCTCGCCCGCCGCGAGCCGGAGCGCTTTCGGCGGCTGGACGCGACGCTGCCTCAAGACGTGATTCACTCCGCGGTTCTGGCTGCCGTCAGGGAACTCTCGGTCAGCGCTCGGTGAAGCTCGTCTGCGCCATCGTGCAGGGGGAGGACGCTGCCGCCTGCGTCCGCGCTCTGTCCTCAAGTGGGATCTCGGTGACGCGCCTGCAGTCGACCGGGGGGTTCCTGCAGCAGGGCAACGTAACGCTGCTGACAGGCGTCGACGAGTCGCGCCTCGACCAGGTCCTGCAGGTCATCAGGGAGAACTGCCGCGAGCGCAATCGCTATCTCACGCCGAGTCCGCCCATGGTCGAGGCGGGAGAGATGTTCATGCCCTATCCGGTCGAGGTGCAGGTTGGCGGGGCCACGATCTTCGTATTGAACGTGGAGGCGTTCCAGCGGCTCTAGCTGCCTGCTCTCAACTCACCGCCGAAAGCTTCGCGGACTTCGACTGGCTCGTCGTCTTCCAATCCACCGCCTATCCACGCGGTGCAGCCTCACTGTCGGATTGGTACGCGGAGTGAGCTAACTAACCAGTTCTTACTCGACCATCTGCGATCCGCCGATCTCCCGTTCCAGGCGCCGGATGAAGGGGTCCTTGGCTTCGGCGTAGTCATTCGCGATGTCGAAATGGGGCGCCAGCTCCAGCTTGTGCCGCTCGTAGGCGGCTGCCGCTTCGGGATGGCTGCGCAGGTGGTCGCGGAACACGATGTGGCGCCGCTCCCACTCACCCTCCGCCTGACAGACGTGGAGGTGGAAGAGCCGCCGGCCGGCTCGCTCCAGCCGGAAAAACCGGTGATCTTCGGGCTCGGTCACGACGTACTCGTAGGCCAGCCGCTCGAGCGGCGCGCGATAGGGCTGCATCGGTTCGAGCGCCGCCACGGAGAGCTGGATGTCGACGATATCCTTCGCCCTGAGGCCAGGCACAGCGGTAGAGCCAACGTGCTCCAGCCGAAGTGCTACCGGTCCCAGCTTGGCGCGAAGGCGTTTAGCCTCAGCTTCGTATCGACGAGGCCACTCGGGGTCGTAATCAACTATGGCGATCGGCACGGTCAGAGCCTAATCATCGATTGAAGACTGGGCGGTGAGGCGCTGTATCGGGTTGGCCTTAGCGTTGCCAAGAGTGACTGATCACATGGCCGAGCTCCGATCGGTCTTCGCCTCTGAGGACTGGGGGGGCTTGCATTAGGGCCAGACTGCATTTGCAATGGATGGAGCGCGAACGGACGTGCGCCGCCTTCTCGGGCGCGAGCGGGAGATGGCGAAGATCGATCGGCTGCTGGCGGATGCCCGGGTGGGTGCGAGCGGCTGCCTGGTGGTGCGAGGGGAGGCAGGGATCGGGAAGACCGCGCTGCTCGATCATGCCCAGGCCAACGCGCGAGGAATGCAGGTGCTCACCTCGCGTGGGGTACAGTTCGAGGCGGACGTCGCGTTCGCAGGTCTCCACGCCCTGCTGCGTCCGGCCTTCGGCACGCTCCAGCGACTCCCCGCCAACCACGCTGCCGTGCTACGTGCTGCGCTCGCGCTCGGTGAGCGCGGCGAGGTGGATCGGCTCCTGATCGGAGCGGCGACGCTGAGTCTGCTCTGTGCGCACGCCGATGACGCGGCTGTCCTCGTGCTGGTCGACGACGCCCATTGGCTGGACCGCTCCTCAGCCGAGGCTTTGGCCTTTGCCGCCCGCCGCCTGCTCGCCGACCCGGTAGCGGTGTTGATCGCGTTGAGGGAGGAGCAAGGCTCGCCGCTGCTGGAGGCTGGACTGCCGGAGCTTCAGCTCGCCGGGCTCGATCAGGCCGCCGGAGTGGCCCTTCTGCAGAGCGCGGCGCGCGCTCCGCTCACGTCGGAGCTGGCTGACCGGGTGTTTCGCACGACAGCCGGCAATCCACTGGCTCTGAGAGAGCTCGCCGGCCAGCGGGAGCAGCTCGAAGATGTGCCTAACAGCGTGCCGCTGCCGGTGACAACCACTCTCGAACGCGAGTTCCTGCGGCGCGCGGACGATGTCTCCGAGAGCGCTCGCCTGGCGCTGGTGGTCGCCGCGGCCGCAGAGCCGGCGGAGATCGACACCATCCGACGGGCGGCGCTTCGATGTGGGGTCGGGCTGGATGCCGTCGAGGAGGCGGAGCTCGCGTGGGGCCTGGTGGCTCGACGCGGCGGCCTGATCGAGTTCCGCCATCCTCTGGCGAGAGCGGCGGTCTACAACGCCGCCCGGCCTTCGCAGCGGCGCGCGGCCCACCGCGCGCTGGCGGACGTCCTGATTGGTCCCAAGCACGAGGATCACCGAGCATGGCACCTGGCGGAGGCTGCAGCCGGCCCCGACGAGGATGCGAGCGAGGCCCTGGACGCGGCCGGTCGCCGAGCGCGCGAACGCGGTGCGTTCGCTTCGGCCGCCAGTGCCTTCGAGCGCTCGGGCCGGCTCACCCAGGTCCCCGAGCTGCAGGCCACGCGGCTGCTTCAGGCGGCCGAGGCGGCGTGGCTCGCCGGACGGGTGGACCGAGCCGCCGACCTTCTCCAGGACGGGCGCCCGGACCTGCTGCCAACCGCCCGCTGGCTCGATCTCGAGCGTCTCCAAGGGCGTATCGCACTTAGGCGAGGTCACATTGCGGAGGGGTACCAGCTGCTGCGGCGGGTGGCCGAGGTACAGGCCGAGGCGGATGCCGGCGGGGCTGCCCTGACGCTCGGCGAGGCGGCGCTCGGCAGCCACTACGCCGGCCGGCCCGAGGAGTTCATGGCCGCCTCCGAGCAGGCCATGCGCCTCGCCGGCGATGCCGCCGGGCCCGCCAGCTTCGTGGCCCGAGCCGCATTCGGCGCAGCGGCCGTGCTGGCCGGTCGTGGCGCGGAGGGGGTGGCGGTACTCCGCCGCGCGCTCCAGGTCTTCCCCGGCTGGGAGGCGGCCGGGGAAGAGCCGCTCGTGTTGGTCTGGGCGGCGATTGCAGCTTTGTTCCTCCGCGAGGCCGAGTCCGGTCGCGACCTCATCGAGCGGGCCGTCGACGAGGCCCGAACCCGGGCTCCAGCAGCTGCCCTGCCTCAGATCCTGCATTTTCTCGGCCGCGATGCGGCGACGACCGACCGCTGGCCGCTGGCTCGAGCGCAGTACGAAGAGGCGATTCGGCTCGCTCGGGAGACCGGCGAGACGGTGGTCGTCGGCGCCGGGCTCGCGGGGCTCGCGTGGCTCGATGCTCGGGAGGGACGCGAGGAGGCGTGCGCGCTTCACGCGAGCGAGTCGATCGAGCTGACGACGCGGCTGGGTCTCGGCTTCTACAGGTCCTGGACATTTCTGGCGCTGGCCGACTTGGAGCTCGGCCGGGGGGCGGTGGACGCGGCCCGGGAGCACCTGCTGGCCTGCCGGACCTTGCTCGACGAGCTCCAGATCGGGGACGCCGACCTGGACCCGGCACCCGAGATCGTCGACGCCTACATGCGGCTGGGAAGGTCCGAGGAGGCGCGCACCGCCGCAGCCGGCTATGTCCTACTGGCCGCGGACAAGGGCCAACCTTGGTCGCTGGCGCGAGCCTTTCGGTGTCGGGGAATGATCGCGGACGAGACCGGGTTCGAATCCGCCTTCGACGCGGCCCTGGATCACCATGCCCGAACGCCGGATACCTTCGAGCGGGCGAGGACCGAGCTCTACTACGGCGAGCGGCTTCGGCGCGCCCGGCGCCGGACTATCGCCCGCGATCACCTGCGCTCTGCTCTGGCGACCTTCGAGCGGCTGGGCGCGGGCCCCTGGGCCGAGCGAGCACGCGTCGAGCTCCGCGCGACCGGTGAGACTGCACGCACACGGGACGACAGCAGTCGGGATCTGCTCACCCCACAGGAGCTGCAGATCGCACTTGCCCTCGGTGCGGGCCGCACCACACGGGAGACTGCGGCGAAGCTGTTCTTGAGCCCCAAGACAGTCGAGTACCACCTCCGCAACGTGTACGGCAAGCTGCGGGTCCGGTCTCGCGAGCAGCTGCAAGACGAGTTGGTCCGTCTCCACCTCGCCTGATCCGGGCCTGCCGCCGCTGTCAGATCAGCTGGGCGATGAGTTCGGCTGCCCGGGCGGCGCCGCCGGGGGGGATCGGCCGGGGGTGGTGGGGGCGGGCGGGTGCTGCAGCCGGCGATCCGGCCAACCGGGTGGGGGGGGCTTGCTTATCATCGAGGCGGAGCACAGCACGGTTCGGGCGCAGACGGGG
>NZ_JBPCPN010000015.1:0-47318 GCF_050999135.1 Candidatus Dormiibacter sp.
TGTACTCGTCCGTCACCTCCGTTACACCGTCTCCGTTGAGTTGCGGGCGAGCCAGTCTTGGAGGAACTGCTCGGGGGTCAGGTAGCCGAGAGCCTGGTGAGGGCGGACCCGGTTGTAGGTGTCCTCCCAGCGGCGCAGCTCTACGGCCAGGGCGGTGACATTAGGCTCAGCCAGGGTGCATTCGTAAAACTCCTCGGTGTGGGTGCGCTGGGCGCGCTCGACGCAGCCGTTCAGCTTGGGGCTGCGGGGCGGCAGATTGAAGAGCCGGACGCCGAGCTCAGCGCAGGTGTCCTCGAACTCGGCCATGAACTCCGAACCGTTGTCGACCTGGATCGCCTTGACCGCGAAAGGCATCCGCTCGAGGACAGCCTGCAGGGCTTGGCGGGCGTTGCCGGCGGTGGCGCTGGAGTGGAGGTCCAAGACGTCCCAGCGGCTGACCACGTCACGGGCGGTGAACTGCTTATAGACCTTCCCCGGCAGCGGCCGCACATCGAGGCTGTCCAGCTGCACGAGGTCGCCGGGAGCCCTGATCTGGTAGTCCTTGGGCTTGCGCATGGCGTGCCGACGAGGTGAGCTCCGCTTGCGGGCCGAGATCCGGCCCAGGGGTTCTGGAAGCAGGCCTCGGCGGCGGTAGTCGCTCAGGATGCGACCGACCATGGAGACCGACAGCTGCAGGCCCTGACGGCGGAGCAGGATGCGTAGCTTGTCCTTGCCCCAGCGGGGATAGCGCTCACGGAGCTCAAGCACGACCTGGGCCTGGGCGGCGGTCCAAGTCGGCCGGCGCCGCCGCCGGGGCCGACAGCAGCGGTCCTCCAGCTGTTGGAGGTGGTGGGGGTCGTAGCGATTCCACCAGCGGATGCTCTTATGGATTGTCAAGCCACGACTGTCGGCAAGGCCCGATACACCTCACGGGCTACGTAGCGCTTCAGACACCGAATGATTTCGGCCTTGCTAAGAGCCTCGTTCGACCTCCTGGCGGCGTAGCGGCGTGTGCGGTCGTCGTATCTTAACCTCGTCATAACGACCGTCCAGAGCGCCCTATTGGCCTGTCGGTTGCCCCCACGGTTGAGGCGGTGACGTTGAGTCTTGCCGGATGACGCTGGGAGCGGCGAGACGCCACAGAGGGCAGCGAAGGCACTTTCGCTGGTTAACCGTTCGGGGTTGTCGCCAGCAGCCACGAGCAGCGTGGCGGCCACCTCAGCACCGACCCCTACCAACGACACAAGAGCCGGTGCCGCCTTCGGCACGACGCGGGCGAGACTGGCATCGAGCTCCGCTATCTCGCGCCCGAGCTGCTTCCATCGTCGCGCAAGTGCCCCGAGCGCCTGCTTGTACGCCGCCTCGGGCGAGATGAGAGGCCCCCGCCTGAAGCCAGCTGCCTTGGTCGCAAGCTTGAATATGGACAGCCCGCGAAGCCCTTCTCGCAGCTGATCGGGAGCGGTCACCACCAAAGCCTGAAGTTGGTTGCCAGCCTGAGTACGCGCCTTGACGGCGGAGTAGCGCGTCGCACGCAAAACTCGGATCATCTCGACCTGACCTGTGCCAGCCTTTGGCTTGCCAACAGCCGTTCCAGCTAAAGTTGCTCGAGCTGCCGCCTCCGCGTCGAGCACATCACTTTTGCCCTTCAAGCGCCGCTTCCGACGGTCGGGACGCGATACCTCAATCACCTCGATGCCGGAGCCAACCATGAAGCGGGCGAGGCCGGCTCCGTACGAGCCCGTGCCTTCAACCCCGACCCTGTCCAGCCGCCCATGGCCGCGAAGCCAATCGAGCATTTGCTGGTGGCCTGCCCCGTCGGTCGAGAACTCCGACGTGGCTAAGGTACGCCCCAACCCATCGACCGCAGCTGCCACATGGATGTCGAGGTGCGTATCGACTCCCCCAGTGACGATCGGTTGTTCCTGTGCAATCGTGGTATTTGCCATCTCGCCTCCGACAGTCATGAGGTGGTGGCCGCACCAGCCGGGACGGGCGGACAGTACTGCGAAGGGGCCTCCAACCAGGCTCTTATCAGGTCACGTCCAACCCGGCCTGGTCGCGGCCGGACAGTCCCTCAGGGGCAGCCGACAGGTCCGATGCAAGGCACCAAGGGCCGGTAGAAGGTCGGGTCAGACCACCCCCTCAGGACGGCTTTCAATACTCGCAGTAGAAGGTCGGCCGCGAGATTCCGAAGCGGCGGCAGGTGCGGCTGACGTTGCCACCCTGGCGGCGGTGCCAATCGATGAAGGCAAGCCGCGCTTTGGCGCGCCGGCTCAAAAAGAGCCCCGAGTCGGGCGAGTCCTGCTGGAGCAGCATGCCACTGCTGCCGGCGCGGATCACACGCATGGTGACGACTCTGGGCCTGGTGGGATTAGGGTTGTCCATGCAGAGCCTCTTGGTGGTGTGGGTGTGTGGAAGCTCCTGCACCTTAGCCGGAGGCTCTGTGCTTCTCTATGCTGCTTTTCTCGTCGTCTCATCCACCTCCGGTGTCACGAGGGTGTCCGGACGTGCTCATCGGATCGTGTTGCCTGTCGGGGCGTCAGCGCTGCCGGCGAGCGATAATCTTCAGGTGAGCGAGGGCGCAGTCGGCTTCTGCATCAACTGCGGAGCCACTCTTGACGGGGGTCATCGCTACTGCGCCCGTTGCGGCACCCAGCGCTGGGTGCCCGAGCCTGACTCAGCCAGCCAGGCGCCGACCGTTCCTGGCCGGGCGGACCTGCCTGCGCCAGCCCGTTCGGCGCTGGCCCCCGCCGAGCAGAGGCCGCCGCCGCCGGTTCCCGGGACACCGCCGCTGGTCGGCAGGGATGCCGTGGGGACGCGCCTGGGCCTGCTGCCCTGGATCTATGCGGCGGGAGCGATCTTCCTGTTGGTGCAGGCTAGCCAGTTCCTCGCCTACTGTCTCTCGCCCACTTGGCGCGGCCAGCAGCTGGCTCTCCTCGCCGCGCGTGGGGTGCCACCGGGGCAGCGGCTGGGCTGGTTCCTGGTAGAGGCGGTGGTCCCGCTCACGCTGCTTCTGGCGGGGGCTGTCCTGCACGCGCTGGGCTTCTACGGCCTGCGCCGGGGACGGCGCTGGGGCTGGCTGTCAGCGGTGATAGTCGCCGCCTTCTGGTGCCTGGGGGTGTTCGGGATCCCTGTGCTCTGGCTGCTCAGCCGGCCCAACGTGCGCAGGTCCTACGGCGTTGACTGAGATTGGGCCCCCGGCGGTTGGCGATCACACCCGCGCGGGCAGCGTCGGCCGACGCACGCTGGAGGTAATCGGCGAGTGACGACAACCGGTGACGACGGGGAGCTGCGACTTGGGGCTGGGGTCTATGCCAGCGACGGCAGCCACGTGGGCTCCCTGCACCGAGCGCTGGTGGATCAGAACGACTTTCGCCTCCGAGCGCTGGTGGTGAAGGAGAGCCGCTCCTTCAGCGGCCACCTGCTGTCACCGGGCTCAAGTCTGCTGGTCGACGACGTGCTGATCCCGGTGGAGGCTTTGGCCAGTAAGAGCGACGATCGGATCGAGCTCAACCTTGACGCGGCGGCGATTCGGCAACTGCCGCCCTATCTCCACTACCGCTACACCACTCCGAGCGGTTCGGAGGACCTGGAGCACGTCAGCGAGGCTCTGGCTGGCTGGCCCGGTGTCCCCTCAATGGCGCAGGAGGCTGACAAGCGCGCCGACGAGATCGAAATCGAGGCAGGTGAGAAGGTGATGGCGCGCACGCCTGGTCAGGTTCTGGGCGAGGTGGAGTCGGTCCTGTTCGAGCACGGCGCTCTGGTCGGCGTGGCCCTAAAACCTGCCGGTTGGTTCAAGGCGCCTGTGATCCTGCCGCGCCGGCTGTTGGAGCGGGGCGACGACCTCGCCCTGTTTGCCCGCCTGGAGAAGGATGACCTGGAGCAGCTGCAACCGTTCGAGCCTGAGCCGGAGGGCTGACGCCACGGACGGGCATAGCTCTATGCCGTCCGGCGTGCCCCCCGTTCTGTCAGCGGCTGCGCTGCCAGTAGAAATAGCCGCCGGCCACGAGAGCGAGCAGCACGACGAGCGCAATGATCTTGTTGGGCGTGATGGCAGCCGTGATCAGGTAGGTCGAAAGTTCCACTGGATTCTCCTCGATTTTGGGGCGTGCGCTGATGAAGCGAACGCAGAATCGGCAATTGGGGCCGCGGCGGCGCAGTCTACCGAAGCCAGGCCCTCCACGCGGACGGCCTGCACTTGGTCCTCAGTTGCGCGCGGCAGATCCTAGTTGCTAGCCGCAGACACAGGCGGCTCGGGGTGACGCAGCAGCCGGAGTGCCAGGCCTGCCGCGAGCAATTCCAGGCCTGCCGCAATCGCCAGCGTCCCTGGCACCGACCAGCCGAGAAGCGGTCCGGCCAGCGCTGACCCGAGCGGGAGGCCCATCACGCTGAGACTGATCGAGATCGCCAGGGACCGTCCGAACCAGGCCGGGTTCATCACGCGCTGGCGGAAGGAGAACAGGGCCACGCTCGCGCCGCCGTCGGCGACTCCCGCGATCACCATTCCGGCCGCGGCCAGGAGAAGCGTGGCGGGACCCAGCGCCGAACCCGCAACCACCACCAGACCGACAGCCGAAACCAGGCCGAGGCCGCCGATCAGCCTGGCTTCGCGGCCCGAGGTCCTGACCCGGCCGAAAAGCAGGCTGCCGACGAGCGCAGTCAGACCGAACAGCGACCAGAGCAGACCGACTTCAAGGCTGCCGCCGTGGGGCAGGCCGAGGACCAGTACGGGCAGAGCGATGGTCAGCATGCCCCAGCCCGCGTTTGAGATCGGCAGTATCACTGCCAATGCGCGCAGCGAGGGCTTGGCGAGCGTGTAGCGCAATCCGGCCAGCGTCTCGCGGAAGAGCGAGCCGGCACCACGAGTGGTGGGCGCATCGCGCAGTAGGGCGGTCAAGAAGAGCGCTGCCAGCCAGACAGCCGCCACGACCAGCAGCGTGCCCAGGCCGCCCACCGACGCGAAGAGCAGGCCGGCCACGACCGGGCCGAGCAGCTCGGTGACGTTCAGCGAGGCGCTGTCGAGCGCGTTCATGCGGTCCCAGAGCGGTTGTGGCGTCAGGAGCGGCATGAGCGACCTGGTGCCGGTCATGGTGAGCGGCAGTGTGATGGAGCCAAGGCCGACGATGAGCACAAGTACCTCGGGGGCGAGTCTCCCGCTCCGGTCAAGCGCCACGATGCTGATCAACATGCTCACGCCCACAGCCAGATCGAGGGCGATGAGTCCCTTGCGGCCGTGGCGGTCGAGAAGGGCGCCGGCGATCGGGCTGCAGATCAGGCCGGGCAGCCAGCTGGCCGCCGCGGTCAGCCCGGCCAGGGTGGGGGAATGAAAACGTTGGAGCACGAAGAGCACGAGGCCGAGGCTCCAGACGGAGCCGCCCACCCGGGCCAGCAGCGTGAGCAGGACCAGCGCCGGCAGCCCTGACACCCGCCAGAGCGCTCGGTAGCTGACGGTGGCAGCGGCCTCCCCGCTTGGCTCGGGCATCAGGATGAGGCTAACCAAGCCGCCTTGGACTAGGACTCGTGGCGGTAGCGCGCTTGCCAAGCTGTCAGGCCGAGCAGAACTCCGCCCAATAACCACCAGGGGTCGAAAAGCCAGAGATGCCAGCGCGCGGACTCCCCGCCCAATCCGGCCGGGATGGGCACCACTCCCGCCACCATCAGCGCGTGCTGGATCAGGCTCGCGAGTCCCTCGTAGCCTGCGATCAGCACAGATCCGAGCCAGGCGACCCCAAGAAGCAGCCGTCGCGCCAGCCAGCCACGCGGTCCAGCGATCAGGGCCAGCGCCAGCAGGCCGACCAGAACCTTGAGCGCACCAGTTCCCCACATGAGCGCCACGGCGGCCGGCTGCCGCTCCATGACAGGCTGCACGAGCGCGGGTGGAAACGCGCTGCTCCCAACTGAGCCGCCGGCGGCGAAGTAGAAGCTCTGCAGGGAGAAGATCCACGCCCAGGCGCAGGTGGCCCAGCCGAGCCAGACCAGGCGCCGCCGGCTCCGCGCGGGCGTTGGGCGGAGGTCTGCGGGCGGGCGCTGGCTCAGCGGCCGACGCGGAAGAACATCACATCGCCGTCCTGCACGCGGTAGTCCTTGCCTTCCAGGCGCAGCTTGCCCTGGCTGCGCAGAACGTCCATCGAGCCCGCCGCCACGAGGTCGTCGACCGAGGTGACCTCCGCCTTGATGAAGGCCTTCTCGAAGTCGGAGTGGATCACCCCGGCGGCGACCGGAGCGGCGGCCTCCCGGGCGCAGGGCCAGGCTCGCACCTCGGGCTCACCAGCCGTGAAGTAGGTGATCAGACCGCCCGCCGCCCAAACCGCGCGGGTCACCTCGGCCAGACCAGACTCCTTCAGCCCGTAGCTATCGCGCATCTCGACCTGCTCGTCCGGCGCCAGCTCGCTCAGCTCGTACTCGAGCGCGGCGGCCACCACCAGGGCTGCCGCGCCGCGCTCGCGGGCCACCTCCTTGACGCGCGCCGCCAAGCGTTCGTCCGCCAACCCCACCTCGTCCACGTTGGCCACCACGACTGACGGCTTGAGCGAGACCGCGTAGACCGGTTCCAGCGCCTCCGCCTCGTCGCCCGCCAGGTGCAGGCTGCCCAGCCCACGGCCTTCATCCAGATGCGCCTTCGCGCGTTCCAGCACCGCCAGCTCGCCGGCGACCTGCTTGCGGCCCGAGCGCGCCTCCCGGCCGACGACGTCCAGCCGCCGCTCGACAGTCGCCAGATCGGTCAGAGCGAGGTCCAACTCGATGCCCTCCAGATCGCCGGCGGGGTCAGGTTCGCCGCCGAAGCCTCGCACCACCTTGACCACCACGTCAGCCTCGCGCGCGGCGGCGATCCGCTGCGCGCGGCTTCCCGGCGGCGCGTCTATGAGCCTCACCTGCGCGGCCACTATGCGCTTGGGACCGACGGCAGCGGCCAGCCGCCCGAGTCTTGAGTCAGGGACGTCCAGCATGCCCACGCCATCGGCCCCGCGACCGGCCGTCAGAGCATTGAACAGGGTGGTCTTGCCGGCGCCCGGCGGCCCGACGAGAGCAACGCTAACTGGCACCGTGTCCTTATCAGACCGGGACCTGGTCCAATTCGTAGGCCGCGTGCAGAGCCCGCACCGCGCGCTCCGCGTCGGCGCGATCGATGAGGCAGGTGATGCGGATCTCGGAGGTGGAGATCATCTCGATGTTGATCCGCTCTTGGGCCAGCGTCCTGAACATGCGGGCTGCCACGCCTGGCGTGCCCAGCATCCCGGTCCCCACAATCGACACCTTGGCCAGCCCACCCGCCTGGTTCACTCCCTTGGCTCCGACCTCCTTCGACACCTGCTCCACCAAGTGCAATGCCTGGCGAAGATCGCGCTCAGCGACTGTGAAGGTGAGGTCGGTCCTGCCGTGCGAGGAGACGTTCTGAACTATGACGTCGACCGAGACCGCATGTTCACTGAGCGGCTCGAAGACGGCGGCCGCCACGCCCGGCTTGTCAGGCACGTCCAGCACAGTGATCTTGGCCACCTCGGTCTCGTGTGCCACTCCCCTGACACGCTTGCGATCCTCCATCGGTACCTGATCGACGATCATCGTACCTGGGGCTTTCCTGAAGCTCGATCGGACGTGGATGGGCACCCCGTACAGCTCGCCGATCTCCACCGCCCGCGGATGCATCACCCTGACGCCGACCGCCGCCAGCTCCAGGATCTCGTCGTAGGCGATGTGGCGCAGCAGGCGCGCCCGGGCGACCACGCGAGGATCGGCTGTCAGGATGCCGGCGACGTCGGTCAGAATCTCGCACATCTCGGCGCCGAGCGCCGCGGCCAGTGCCACGGCGGTCGTGTCGGAGCCGCCCCGTCCCAAAGTGGCGATGTCGGCATCTTCAGTGGCGCCCTGAAACCCGGCCACGACAGGCACCTGACCCCGCTCCAGCGCTTCCAGGATGCGCTTGGGCCGGATGTCCTTGATTCGCGCCCGCGAATGGTGGCGGCTGGTGGTGATGCCGGCCTGGGGTCCGGAGAGCGAGACCGCCGGCACGCCCAGCCCCTGCAGGCACATGGCCACCAGGGGCGCCGTGATCGTCTCCCCGTTGGCGACCAGCATGTCAAGCTCTCGCGCCGGCGGTTCGCAGTTGACCTCTCTCGCCAGTCGTATCAGACGGTCGGTGGTCTGCCCCATCGCGGAGACCACCGCAACCACCTGCTGGCCTGAGCTGACGGTCTTGGCGATCCGCTCACTGACCCGTTTGATCCGCTGGGCTGTACTGAGTGAGGTGCCGCCGTACTTCTGAACTATCAATCGTCGACCTCGTAGCCCGCCTTCGAGATCTTGGTAAGCATCGCGTAGCCGGTTTCCGGGCCGGCGTCGGCCATTGCGTCCATGACAGCGTCGGCGCTGTTCCGCTCGCAGAGCGCGAATACGCTCGGCCCCGCCCCCGCGATGGCTGCGCCGTGGGCGCCCGCCTCGCGCGCGGCCTGCATGACGTCGGCGGCCCAGGGGTAGAGCGGCAGCCGCTGCGGCTGGTGCAGCCTGTCGTCCAGGGCGACGCCGAGGCGCTCCCAGTCCCGCGTATAGAGCGTGTGCACCAACGAGGCCATGCGGCCCAGGTTGAAGACGGCGTCTGCTCGTTCGACCTGGGCCGGCAGCACTGCGCGCGCTGCCTCGGTCGAGACCGGGTTCGGGGCCACGAAGAGGGCGATCTCAAGTCCCGGCGGAGGTAGGGACTGGACCTCGTCCTCGATCACCGCCACCAGGCCGCCGAGAACGGCGGCGGCGACGTTGTCGTAGTGACCCTCCTCCCGGCCCGCGGCGCCGATGGGGTCGTCGGCACCCTGCAGGACAGCCGCCGCCACGCGGGCTGCGGCGCTGGAGCCGAGGCCCACGCCGACTGGAATCTCGCTGCTCACCCAGCCCCTAAAGCGCAGGACCGAGAGTGGGTTATCGGCTCCATTCAACAACTCTGCCCCCTCGCCCTCGAACTCCCAGTCCGGCTCGTCGGCCGGCTCGGCCTCCACCTCCAGCCAGAGGTCCAGGGCCAGCGCGAGGACGTCAAAGCCCGGTCCGAGGTTGGCAATCGACGCCGGTACCCGAATCCTCACAGCTTCAGCACCTTGGCCAGCGCCCTGGCGTCGCCGTCGATGGTGACCGGCGGTTCGACGTTGCCCAAAGCGGCGTCGGGATCCTTCAGGCCGTTCCCTGTGAGCACTATGACGCTGGTCGAGTCGCGCTCGATCCGCCCCTCTCGCACCAGTCTGACGAGCAATGCCAGCGGGGCACAGGAGGCCGGCTCGGCGAAGAGGCCCTCGGCGGCGGCCAGCTGGAGCTGGGCTTGCAGGATCTCAGTGTCGCTCACGGCGTCGATGAGCCCGCCCGACTCATCCCGCGCCAGTGTCGCGCTCTCCCAGCTGGCCGGGTTGCCGATCTTGATCGCGGAGGCGACGGTCTTGGGCTCGGCCACCGGTGCGCCCTTGACGATCGGGGCCGCGCCCTCGGCCTGGGCGCCGACCAGGCGCGGCAGGAGGGTGCTCCGGCCGGCCGCATGGTACTCCTTGAAGCCCTTCCAGTAGGCGGTGATGTTGCCTGCGTTGCCGACCGGCAGGAGCAGGTAATCGGGCGCATCGCCCAGTGCGTCGACGATCTCGAAAGCGGCTGTCTTCTGACCCTGGATGCGGTAGGGGTTGACTGAGTTGACAAGCGCCACTGGATAGTGCTCAGCCAGATCGCGGACAGTGCTGAGGGCGGCGTCGAAGTTGCCGGGGATCTGGACCACCTTGGCGCCGTAGACGAGCGCCTGGGAGAGCTTGTTGAGGCTGATCTGGCCGGCCGGAATGATCACGATGGCCCGCATCCCCTGGCTGGCGGCGTAGGCCGCAGCCGAAGCCGAGGTGTTGCCGGTGGAGGCGCAGACGAGCACCTGGGCGCCCTCCTCGATCGCCTTGGCGACAGCCACCACCATGCCGCGGTCCTTGAAGGAGCCTGTGGGGTTCAGGCCTTCGTACTTGAAGTAGAGCGCACCGAGCCCCAGGGCGGGGCCGATGTTTCGACTGCGCACGAGCGGCGTGGAGCCCTCCTGGAGGTCTACCTTGGGCGTGCGGTCGCCGACCGGCAGCCACTCCCGGTAGCGGTCGATAACCCCGATCCTCTTCCCGCTGGTCATTAGATGATGCGGATGAACGACCTGACAGCGATGTCCGGCTCCTCGGCGGCGATGCGCTCGCGCACTCGCCGAAGCGCCACATCCGAGGCAGTGTGGGTGGTGACCACGAACTCGGCGGTGTCGCCTTCACTCTCCTTCTGGATCGCCCCCGCGATGTTCACTCCCTCCTGCCCAAAGACTGTGAACATGGCGCCGAGCATGCCCGGTCGGTCAGCCAGGACGCAGCGGAAGTAGGCGCGCGTCTCGACCAGATCCATCGGCAGCATGACCAGTTCCGAGCGGAACTCGATGGCAGGTCGCCGCTGCACCTGCCGGTGACAGGACCGAGCCAGATCGACCAGGTCGCCGACCACGCTGGAGGCCGTCGGCCGGCCGCCGGCGCCCTCGCCCTGCAGCAGGACGGGGCCCACCAGGTCGCCCTCCACGTAGACGGCATTGGCGGCGCCCTCCAGGTTCCCCAGCAGGTGGCCCAGCGGCAGCAGCACGGGGTGCACTCGCGCCTCGACCCGACCCTGCTCGTCCTGCGCTGCGTAGGCCAGCAATTTCAGCTCGTAGCCCAGCTCCCTCGCGTAGGGGAAGTCGACAGGATCCACCCGGCCGATGCCCTCGCGATAGATCGCCTCCGGCCGCACGTGCGCGCCGAAGCCGATCGACGCCATGATGGCCAGCTTGTAGACGGCGTCATGAGCGTCCAGGTCTTCGGTCGGGTCCGCCTCGGCAAAGCCGGCCGCCTGGGCTTCCTTCACAGCGTCTGCCAGTGTCCGACCGCGCGCCATCTGGCCCAGCACGAAGTTGGTGGTCCCGTTGATGACAGCCATGATGCGGCCCAGGTAGTTCGCGGCGAGATCCACCCTGAACGTGCTGATGAGCGGGATGCCGCCGCCCACCGCGGCTTCGAAGTAGACATCGACGTTGCGCCGCCCGGCCAGCTCCAGCAGCTGGGGGCCGTGCTTGGCCATCACCAGCTTGTTGGCGGTGACCACGTGCTTGCCGTTGCAGATGGCCCGCTCCAGGTAGCTTCGGGCCGGCTCTTCGCCTCCGGCGACCTCCACCACCACGTCGATGGCAGGATCGTCGAGGACCTCGGCAGGGTTGGTGGTGAGCAGGCCTTCGGCGACTGTTATCGCGCGGGGCCGATTCAGATCCCTGACCAGCACTCGGGCGAGGCTCAACTCCAGGCCGGCGCGGCGGCTCAGCTCAGCTCGCCGCTCCAGCAGCCGCGCTGCCACTTGCGTGCCGACGGTGCCGAGACCGATCATGCCTACCCGGAGGCGGCCGGAGGGAGTCACTCGCCTATTCTCACCAACCGTGGCTCTCTTACTGCGTGAAGCTGACGTCGAAGCGCTGGCCGACCTGGACGCGATCATCTCCGCGGTGGCGGCAGCCACGCGAGATCTCGGCCGAGGCGAGGCGCAGAATCAGCCGCGGCGCCGGGTTTTTCCGCCTGGCGGCGTGCTCAACGTCATGTTTGCCAGCTGGCCTGGTGGCAGGGTCACGGGTCTGAAGGCCTACACCATCGGCGGCGGCCAGGTTCGCTTCCTGGTCACTCTCTTCGACCTGGACGGAGCGCCGATCGCCATGATCGAAGCCAACCGCCTGGGCGCTCTGCGCACCGGAGCGGCGACGGCCGTCGCAGCCCGAGCGCTCGCCGGCCGGGGGCCGAAGATCGTGGCAGTAATTGGCACTGGGTGGCAGGCCAAAACCCAGGTGGCGGCGCTCCGCGCCTGCCTGGAGGTGAGCGAGCTGCGCGTCTACGGCCGCGACGAAGGGCGGCGCGCGCGGTTCGCTCAGACCGTCGGCGGCCGAGCGGCAGGCTCGGCCGAGGAGTGCGTGCGAGGAGCCGATGTGGTGGTGACCATCACCACCAGCGCCGTCCCGGTCCTGCAGGCAGCCTGGGTCAAACCGGAAGCGCTCGTCGTGGGCGCCGGCTGCAACATTCCCAGTCGCAGTGAGCTGCCGGCTGACCTGGTCACCAACTGCCGCGCGGTGGTGGTGGACCAGCGCGAGACAGCCGAGCTGGAGAGCGGCGACCTGCTCAGCGCCGGCTACGACTTCGCCGGCTGCGTTGAGCTGGGTGCGGTGCTGGCCGGCACCGTCGAGCTGCCGGCAAGCGGCGGTCCGCTGCTCTTCGAGTCGCACGGGCTCGCGCTGTGGGATCTGGCGGCCGCGACGACTCTTCTGAAGAGCGCTCGCACCGCGGGCCGGGGTGAGGAGGTTGGCCTCTTCCGGTCGGCCGGAGAGCGGCGGTGAACGCTGTCTTCCTGATCGCCCAGCAAGTGCTGCGCCTCTCCTTCCTGTGCGCACTGATCCTGGGCTTGGTCTTCTGGACGGTAAAGACCGAATCGGTGGTGGGCCTGCACATGCTGTTCGGCATCCTGCTGGTCGCGTCCCTCTGGACAATGGGAGCGGTGACACTCGCCTCCGGCGGGAGCCTGCCGCTCAGCTTAGGCGCCATCGGCCTGGGCTTTCTCGTGCTGCTGCTCGGGCTGACCCAGACGTCGCTCTTGCCCGGCTCCGGCCACTTCCTGATTGAGGTTCTCCACCTGCTGCTGGGACTGGCCGCAGTTGGCTTCGGAGAGATGCTGGGCGCCCGCCGGCGCCGCGCTCGGAGCGAGCGGCCGGCCCGCTAGGTTTTCCAGGCCGCATTCACCGCACGGTCAAAGCTCCTTTCATGCCCAGGCTCTCATGGCCGGGCTCCTGGCAGTAGTCCACGTAGCTTCCGGGGGGCAGGTCGAGCTTGAGGGTGGTCTGGTCGCCCGGCTTGAGGTTGGGCGTCTTGACCAGCACATGGCCTGAGGCATCGCGCAGCCAAAGGTTGTGCGGACTCTTACCAGCGTTTACGACCAGGATCGAGTCGCCCTGTTTGACGCTCACTGACATGGGATCCAGAGAGAAGTCGGCCAGGCGCACTGTGGCGGCGGCGGGTGGTCCCGAGGGCGAGATGCTGGGCGCCGAACTGGTGCTGCCTGCCTGGCTGTTGCCGCTGCCGCCGCAGGCGGCCAGCGCAATGGCGGCAAGCAGGCCGGCTATGCCAATACGAGTCATGGAAAAGGACCTCCTGTAATTGGTAAAGGGGGCGCCACGGCGGCGCCCCCTTGGCGGAACAAACCGTCAGACTGGTTGCTCTACTCGAATTTCTGGGGCAGCTTCTTGACGATCGCGGTGGCCAGCGGGTCTGCGATCATCTCCATGTGCTGCGCGGCGGCGCGGTCCTTCGTGGCCGAGCCCTTGTAGTCCTTCGCGCCCTGGGCGTCGACGATGTCTTTAGTGGTGAGAACATGCGTCTTGGTCAGGTCGGCGACAGCCGCATTGGGCAGGCCGGTGGCGCCAGCGATGAAGTCGCTGAACTGCGGAATGTAGACGGTGGTCAGATTCTGGACCGCCTTGTCCTTCGCGGCCTGGTCGCTCTTGGCGACACCGGTCGTGTAGTCGACGAAGAACCCGTTGTGCGCGCTCCAGATGCCGTTGAACTTGGCCTGGGCGTCAGCCCCGTAAAGGCTGCCGATGGCGGCACCGAGGTCGGTGCCGTTGTCGTTCAGGGCCTTGCCGGCGGCCGCAAACTCGTCCTGACGGCCGCCGAGCGCGGCGGACGTGGCTGAGCTGGCCAGATAAAGGTGCTCCTGCAGCAGAAGGTTGAGCGACACCCGGAGACCCACTCCCTTGTTGGTCGCGTCACCCGGGAATTTATCAGACTGCTTCTTGGCGATCGCCTCGGATAGCGGATCGCCGATCATCTGCATATGGGCGTATGCCTTGCGAACGTCGGTGGAGACCGCCGGCCAGTTCTTCGCGGCCTGATCGTCGACGATCTGCTTGGTCGTCAGCACGTGGGTCTTGGTCAGTTCCGCCACGGTGTCCTTGGGGAGGCCGGTGGCCCCGGCGATGAACTCGCTGAACTGTGGGATGTAGACGGTCGTCAGGTTGTCGACGGCCTTCTGCTGCATGGCAGCATCGTTCTTAGCCTTGCCGACTGTGTAATCGACGAAGAACCCGTTGTGGGCGCTCCAGATCTGGTTGAACTTCATCTCCGCATCCGGGCCGTAGGCCGCGCCAACCATGGCGCCGATGTCGGTGCCGTTCTGGTTGAGCAGGGCGCCGTAGGCTTGGTATTCGTCGGTCCGCCCGCCGAGCGCCGCGCCGGTCGCCTTGGACGCGAGAATGAGGTGCTCTCCGAGCAGAATGTTGAGCTTTGTCCGGAGATCCGCCGCCTTACTGGAAGTTGCCGCAGCAGCTGCCGAAGAGGTGGCGGACGGCGAACTCGTACTCGATGTGGATGAGCCGCCGCTGGAGCATGCCGCTGCAAAGAACGCAGCGGTGACTCCGACGGCGACGAGACGGATAAGGGCCTTCAAGGGAAATCCTCCAGATTGGTGAGTGGTGCCGGTGGGAGCGGCGAATTACGGGGGTAGCTACGTTCCCTCTACGGCTTCCTGCCCACCTGGATCACGACGGCGCCCGGAGCCGGCTGGACGTGACTGAGTGGCTCGTCAGTTCAGAAAACCGAACCCGCCCCACCCCGTTTCCGGCTGCCGGGTGGTCCGCGACCGCTCTATCGGCGCCTGAGCAACTGCGCCGTGGGCCAAGACTGGTCGAGGATCACCTAGCGCAACTCCTCGCTCACGCCTTCCTGAGCCAAGCCGCCCATCAGCGGCGACGCGATGTCTGCCTTGTCAGCTCGGAGCACATTCTCGACAGCCTCGAGAATCAGCTCAGCAAGAGCCGGTCCTTCAGCCCAAGCGTGCGCTCTGACCCCTGGCGCGCCCAGGGTACGGTCGCATGCTGTCAGTGCTCGTCATCGTTGTTCTCCAGGAGCCCAAGGTCGCGTAGGCTCTCGGCCGTTTCCACGATCGTCGTCTCCGCCGGGCGTGGGCGCCAGCCGAGCTCGGTCTTCGCCCGGTCGTTGTGGATGATCAGGCGGGGGGGATCCTCTCCGGGCGCTTCTTCGGTGGGCACTCGTTCGCCCAGCGGGCCGAGCCGCTCGCGCAGGAGCTGGGCCGTCTCCAGGAAGCTGATCGTCGGCCCGTCAGCCAGGACCAAGAAGCGCTTCCCGGCGGCCTCGGGGGCGGCCATCGCGCGGATGTGCACATCGGCGACGTCGCGCACGTCCGCGACGCCGAAGCGCTGGCGCCGCACGACGGGCATGTGTCCGTCGAGCATCGCCTTGATCAGCTGCAACGACGAACGCGCCTGTGTCGTCAGCGTCGGGCCGAGGATGAAGGTGGGGTTGACCGTGACCAGCTCGGTGTCGCCTCCCTCGCGTTCGATGAAATCCCACGCGGTCCGCTCGGCGATCACCTTCGACAGGGGATATGCCGCCAGACCCGGCGTGTCCGGGTCGGTCCAGTCCGCCTCGGTGTACTCGAAACCGGGCTTGGGTGTGTAACCGACCGCCACGAACGACGAGGTCAGCACAACCCGCCTCGCCCCTGCGTCCCGCGCGGCCCGCAGGGCGTGGATGGTGCCCTCGCGGGCGGGAACGATCACCTCGTTTGGATCGTCGGTCTGGATCATTGGCGAGGCGACGTGATGAACCTCCTCGCAGCCAGCCGCCGCCGCAGCCCACCCGTCGTCGGCAGTTAGTTCAGCGGCGACGACCTCCAGGCCGCTGTCGTCCGCGTTACCGCGACGCATCGCGGTACGCACATCGCCCTCGCTCTCCAGAGAGCGAACCGTCGCCCGCACCTCACGACCGTCGCGCAGCAGCGCAGCGATCAGCTGGGTGCCCACATAGCCGGACCCACCGGTAACCAATACCTTGCTCATCGCAGCACCATCTCTTCAAGTCGGGGAAACATGGCCTGGACCCGCCGGCCCGCGTCGGCCTCCGCGCCCACATCACCGCGGTCGCGGGCGTCCCACAACGCCGCCTTCGCGCGCAGATAGTCAAGGTGAGTGCGCAGCGTCTCGATCTCAGCCTCGATCCGCTCCACGTGACGCAACAGCAGATCGCGCTGTTCACCCGCCGCCTCATGTCCACGCCCGCGGTTGGCCTGATAGGTGCGCATGTCCTCGATCCCGACGCCTATGGCGCGCAGACAGGCCAGCGCCTGCAACGTATCGAGATCTTCCTCGGGGTAGCGGCGGTGCCGGCTACTCGGGTCGCGCTCGATCGGGCCGATCAGCCCGACCTCCTCGTAGTAGCGCAGCGTCGGTTCGCTCAGCCCGCTGCGCCGGGACATATCCCGGATTGTGAGAGCTGTCATGTAGGCAGCTTCACACACCTCAAGCGCTTGAAGTCAAGGGCGGCAGGAAAACTTTTCGCGACCCGAGCGGGACCCAAGGCGAGCGACGCTCGCGTCGCGGGGGAAACAGGACCGCCGGAGGCAAGGACGACGTCCCGGCTCGTCGCCACGAGCAGGACTGCAGGCTCCGCGGAGGCGAGCGCCGCACCGTTGCTGCTGGGATCCGAGCTGCGACGGATGCTCGCATCCTGTCGAGGACTGTTGTCAAACGGGAGGCGAGGGCGGTCTCGTTTGGCGCTAGAGCCCGGAGACCAGGTGCGAGCGAAGTTCGGCGCCATCCGGCACGGCGGGGCCGAACATCACTACCAGCATCGCCAGGGCGAAGAGCAGAGCCAGGATCGCTGTCGAGACGCCTGACGCTTTGGCGATGGGCTGGCGCCAGGGGGCATGGGCGCGGTGAACGAGATGCCTGAAGTCGGGGCCGTGCGCGGGGTGCCAGGCTCCGATGGCCCCGCTCAGCGCTTGGCGCAGCTCGTCGTGCTCGTCAGCCATGTCTGCTCAGAGAACTTACTACCAGCGGGATCTGTTCGGGAGAAGTCATCTTCACCCGCATCAGCGCCATCGCCTTGGCAGTGCGGGACGCCACAGTTCCGCTCGGGATGCCAAGGATCCTCGCGGTTTCCTCGCGCGAGTAGTCGTGAAAGTACTGCAGCACGACTGCGGCGCGCAGCTGAGGGCTGAGTTCGGCCAGCGCCACCTCGCAGGCATCGCGGGCTTCGCTTCGCAAGTAGTCGCGGTCATCCGCTGGTTGGAAGAGCCGGGCCGGCAGCAGCCGCGCCAGCCGCCGCCGGCGCAGGTGCGACAGCGCCGTGTTGACGGCTATGCGGTGCAGCCACGCCCCGACCGGGGCCGTCGGGCGGTAGCGGGCACGAGCCCGGTAGGCCTTGGCAAAGCTGTCCTGCGTCACATCTTCGGCCTCGGAGGCGTCCAGCACTATCGCTCTGACAGTTCGATAGACGGCTGAATACTCGCGCTGATAGAGCAGTGGGAACTGGCTGACCGGATCAAGCTCGTTTGGCGACGCCGTTGACTCGGCCATGCAGTGTGAGTGTGCCCCTTGCCGACCTGGTCAAACGTGACCTCAGCCGCCGGCTGACGCTCGGAGGAGGACGCAGACCCACGTCCTGAACGGTCGCCACTTCTCGGCGAGCGCCTCGACTTGGGGCCGCGGCGGCGGGTCGGGAAGTTCGTAGAGCCTGGCGATGGCACCGAGCAGGCGCCTTTCGGCGCTGGGTAGAAAGTCAGGTTCACCAGCTCCCCGCAGCACGATCAGCTCAGCGCCGAATTGGCCTATACCGTTGAGCTGTTTCACCTCGGCAATTGCCTGCTCGGCAGGCAGGGAGCGCAGGCGGTCAGCGTCGAGTTTGCCGTCCAGCGCCGCCCGAGCGATGCCGAGCAGGTACTCCGGCTTGCGCCCGAACAGCCCCCGGAAAGTCGCCAGCCGCTGGCCGTTCGCCAGCAGCTTCTCGGGGCTGGGAAATATGCGCTGCTGCTCACCGTGCATCTCCACGCTGTCACCCAGTTCAGCCGCCAGCCGCTCCTTCATCCCGGCAGCCTGGACCATGGAGATGCGGGTCGAGATGACCGCCCAGCAGGCCGCCTCGTAGGGGTCGACCCAGAGCACAGGTCGCAGTCCGCGGTGTTCCCCCTGCAGGCGGCCGACCACCTTGTCGCGACTGCCGATCTCGTCGTAGCCGCTGCCGTCCAGATCGAGCGAGAGGATCCTGGCCACCTGACGGCGGGCCTGCTCACCGTCACCACCGTGAACCTCACCCTCGACGCGGCCCGCGGACTTGCGCAGGCAGACACCCATCGGACCATCAGGGCCATTAAAGGTAAGATGAAGGTGATCGGCCTCGTGGGGACCCTGGTAGGTGGCCGGCTTAAAGCCCCAGAGGAAGCGGGCGCTCGCCGCCAGGGAGTAGCTGCCCTGCGGTTCGATGACAAACGCCGGCCGGCCCGAGGTCATCGCCGGAGCTCGCCCAGGGACGTCTCGGCTCGGTTCACTCAGACCATCCTAGTGGACCGTAACAGCCGAATATGGAGCATCCGACGCCCCAGACGGGCGGGCTCGCTTCGCTCACCGATGCCGGCGCTCCATTCCCCGCAAGCGGGGCCCCCTAAGCAAGGGGGCCCGGCGCGCGTCGTCACCCGTCTTGAGATGGGCTCCTCCTTGCGCCACCCGATCCTTGGCACCGCCCGCCTGAAACGCCGGTCTCCGAGCCTGCGGCCTGCTCCACATCCGACAGTTACGGACCACTAGTTGGTACTTGTCAGGGCGCATACTCTGGCCCGATGGCCAGCGAAGTGATCGTTCGGGGCAGCGGTCTGACCGCTGCGGACGTGGTCGCGGTGGCCCGCCAGGCCGCGCCTGTCACGATCGCCGGCTCGGCGCTGGAGGCGATGCAGCGGAGCCGCGCAATCGTCGACCGACTGAGCGGTGAGCAGCTGCCGGTTTACGGCGTGTCCACAGGTTTCGGCGCCCTGGCGCAGACCAGGGTGACAGCAGAGCGCCAGTCCGAGCTGCAGCACGCGGTGATCCGCTCCCACGCCGCCGGGATGGGGCCACCGATCGAGCCAGAGGTCGTGCGAGGCATGATGCTGCTCCGGCTCCGCACGCTGGCCATGGGCTACTCGGGCGTGCGGCCGCAGGTGGCTGAGGGTCTTGCGCAGCTGTTGAACGCCGGCATCACACCGGTTGTGCCCGAGTTCGGCTCCCTCGGCGCCAGCGGCGATCTCGCGCCGCTGGCCCACTGCGCGCTCTGCCTGATCGGCGAGGGGGAGGCGTTCGACCGCTCGGGTCGCCGGGTCTCGGCCGGGGAAGCCCTCGACGCAGCCCAATTGGAGCCACTCCGCCTCGCGAGCAAGGAGGGCCTGGCGCTCATCAACGGCACCGACGGAATGCTGGCCATGCTCGTCATCGCGGCCGCCGACGCGGCCAACCTGTTCGGCGCCGCCGACATCACAGCCGCCATGAGCGTGGAGGCGCTGCTGGGCACCGATCGTGCGTTTGCCGCCGATCTGATCGAGCTGCGCCCCCAGCCCGGGCAGTCCCGCAGTGCCGCCAACTTGGTCCGACTGCTGGCCGGCTCACCGATCCTCGCGTCTCACCGCCACAGCGATCATGCCGTGCAGGACTCCTACTCACTGCGCTGCACGCCCCAGGTGAACGGTGCCGCCCGTGACACTCTGGACCACGTCAACGTGATAGCGGGCCGAGAGCTCTCGGCGGCGATCGACAACCCGACGGTGCTGCCCGAGGGTCGCGTCGAATCGAACGGCAACTTCCACGGCGCTCCGATCGGCTTTGCCTGCGATTTCCTGGCCATCGCGGCCGCCGAGGTGGGCTCGATCGCCGAGCGCCGCGTCGACCGGCTTTTGGACCCGAACCGCTCGCACGGGCTGCCAGCCTTTCTGGCCCCGGAGCCGGGCGTCAACTCCGGGCTGATGATCGCGCAGTACACCGCCGCAGCGCTGGTCGTGCGCAACCGCATGCTCGCGGTTCCTGCGAGCACCGACTCCCTCCCCACCTCCGGCATGCAGGAGGATCACGTCTCCATGGGCTGGAGCGCCGCGCGCAAGCTGCGCGAGCTGCTCCAGAACCTGAGCCGCATCCTGGCGGTCGAACTGCTCTGCTCGGCCCGCGCCCTGGATCTGCGACGGCCGCTCGAGCCCGGCCCCGCCACTTCAGCTGTGGTGCGGCTGCTACGGCAGCACGCACCCGGCCCGGGCCCTGACCGGCCGCCCGCCCCGGAGCTGGCCGCAGCCTGCGAGCTGATCGGTTCGGGAGCCGTCGTGGAAGCCGCGGCGCAGGTGATCGGCCGGCTGCAGTGACGCTGATCGTCCGCAACATCGGACGGCTGGTCACCTGCTCGCCAGCGATGGGGGAGGGCCCGCTCGGGGTAATCGCGGGCGGTGCACTCATCGCGGAGGGCGAGCGGATCACGTGGGTCGGACGGGAGCAAGAACTGGTGGCTCCGGCCGGCGCAGATGAGCTCGACGCGCGGGGCCGAGCCGTGCTGCCGGGACTGATCGACTGCCACACGCACCTGCTCTTCGCGGGCGACCGGTCGGAGGAGTTCGGCCGCCGCCTGCGCGGCGACAGCTACGAGCCGGGCGGCATCCATAGCACAGTGCGCGCCACCCGGGAGGCGGCTGGGACTGAGCTCTTGCGACTGGCCGAAGAACGGTTGAGCCGCTTTCACGAGTTCGGCGTGACGACTGTCGAGGTGAAGACCGGCTACGGCCTCGACGCCCCTTCCGAGGCACGGCTGTTGGACCTCATTCTGCGCCTGCCCGGCACAGTCCCGACGCTCCTGGCGGCACACATAGTGCCGGCCGAATTCGAGTCGGATCCCGAAGGCTACGTCGACCTGGTCTGCCGCGAGATCATCCCGCAGGCGAGGGGTCGGGCCGCCTTCTGTGATGCCTGGTGCGAGGTAGGCGGCGGTTTCACGGTCGACCAGTGTCGGCGCGTGCTGGAGGCAGGCCGGCAGGCCGGGCTGCGACTCAAGCTCCACGCCGAGCAGCTGAGTCACCTCGGGGGAGCTGCGCTGGCGGCGGAGATGGGAGCCACCACCGCCGATCACCTGGAGCACGTCACTGCCGAGGATGCGCTCGCCCTGGCCCGCTCCGGCACCGTCGCGGTTCTCATGCCGGGCGCGTCGATGATGACCCGGACGCCCTATGCGCCGGCTCGGCTGCTGGCGGAGCATGGGGTGCCCATCGCCCTCTCGACCGACTGCAACCCCGGCACCTCCTACTCGGAGAACCTCCAGCTGGCGGTGGCACTGGGCTGCGTAGTGCTCGGGCTGACGCCTGAGGAGGCCCTGCTCGGGGTCACCGCCAACGCCGCCCGGGCGGTGGGCCTGCAGGCCCAAAAAGGACGGCTCGAGCCCGGGTGGGACTGCGATCTGGTGGTGCTGGAGGGTCGGAGCGAGGTGGACCTGGCCTACCACTACGGCGTCAATCTGGCCCGCCAGGTGGTGAGCGGCGGCCGGCTGCTCGGGAGCTCCTCGAGCTAATCGACGGCGACCAACTCCCGGCCCTTGGTCTCGGGCAGGAACAGCAGCGCCACCAGGCAGAGCGCGTAAGCCCCGGCGCCGAAGGCGATCGCTCCCCCCAACCCCGCTGAGGCGGAGAGGAAGCCGATGGCTGTGGGAAAGAGTGCGCCCAACGCGCGGCCGAAGTTGTAGCAGAAGCCCTGCCCTGCGCCGCGGGAACGGGTGGGGTACAGCTCCGCCAGATAGGAGCCGAAGCCACTGAAGATGCCGCTGGCGGCAAAACCGAGCACGAAGGTCACCAACGGCAGCACTATGCGCAGGGTGTCCGCCGGCAGCTGCGTGAGCAGCAGGATCATGGCGGCGCTGACCACCGCATAGATCGCAAAGGTGCCCCGCCGGCCGATCCAGTCGTTCACATAGCCACTGACTATGTAGCCGCAGAAGGCACCCGCGATGGTGATGAAGAGATAGGCGCCGGTACCTGTCACGCTCAGGTGTCGCGAGGTCTGCAGGTAGGTCGGCAGCCAGGTCGTGAAGCTGTAGTAGCCACCCTGCGCGCCGGTCGCAAGCAGCGAGGCGAAGAGCGTGGTCTTCAGCAGGCCGGAGCTGAAGATCTCGGCCAGCGGCTGCCGGCGGGCGCGCTCCGCCCCGGCTTCCAGCTTCTCACGCGCGGCCCGCGTCTCCTGAAACACGGCAGGCTCCTTCACAGTGCGCCGGACGTAGAGAATGAGCAGCGCGGGCAGGATGCCCAGCCAGAAGAGCCAGCGCCAGGCCTGTTTGTCGTGATCCAGGCTGAAGACGATCAGGAAGGCCAGGTTGGCAAGGCCCCAGCCGATCGCCCAGGCGCTCTGGATCCAGCCCAACGCCCGACCGCGCTGAACCGGGTCGGCCAGCTCGGCCACCAGGATGGCGCCGGCCGCCCACTCGCCACCAAAGCCCAAGCCCTGCAGAGCGCGGAAGAACAGCAGCTGCTCGTACGACTGAGCGAAACCGGAGAGCAGCGTGAAGACGCTGTAGAAGGCGATGGTCACCATGAGCGTGCGGACGCGGCCGATGCGATCGGCCAGCAGCCCCGCCCCCATCCCCCCGAAGGCCGACACGACCAGCGTCACGGTGGCGATGAGCCCTGTCTGGCCGCGGGTCAGCCCGAACGTGGCCGCGATGGCTGTCACGGCAAAGCTGAAGATCATGTAGTCGTAGGCGTCGAGCGACCATCCGGCAAAGGACGACCAGAAAGCGCCTCTGGCGCTGCCGCGCATCGCCGAGTACCACTCAAATGAGATCAAGCGACCAGGCGTCTGGGTTGGGCGCCGCGCTATATCAGCCAATCTGTTCGTCCATCCCTTGAAAGTTAACGGTACGCCCGGCCACTGCCATCGCAGCCCGTCGGCGGCAAACCGCGAGCCGGCAGGCTGACTGTCGCTCAGAGTTAGCCCGGCGCGGCCTCTGGGGCCTGACGCGCCACCACCGCCTCGCCGGCACGCCGGACCATGTCCTCCGCCTTTGCCAAGCCGGCTCCGAACAGGGCACACCGGGTGGCCTCCCCTGCCAGCGGCATCAGTCCCGCCCCCAGTCCCAGGCCCAGAAAGCCGAAGCCGAGGCTCCACAGCAGGCCCATTGAAGCGGCCAGGGGCAGGACTGAGAAGATGAGCCCCCGGACCACCGGCGGGCCGGGAAGCACCCGGACCGCCAGGAGCGTATACAGCAGCGACCAGATGGCGCCGCCGACCACGAAGAGGACTAACAGCATCGCCAGGGCTGCTGACCCACTGCCGGCAAGCCGAGCGGTCAGCTCCACGAACCGAACCAGCGCCTCCTGAGGTTCGAGCAGGCCCAATGCCGTCATCGCATAGAGCAGGAGGTTGACGCCGACGCCCATCCCGAACATCGCCAGCAGGCCGGCGATCAGCGCACGCTCGAACGGGCCGGAATACCGCCCCCGAGCAAGGGGAAGGGTGCCCTGGCGCACCCTCTGGCGGCGGAGCAGCAAGATGGTGCCTGTCACGGCGAGAAGAAGCCCGAGTGTCGCCAGTGCGCGAACTGAGAGGCCCACTTGTACCAGCCGTCCTACGACTGCGGGGCCAGCCCAGAACCCTGCCAGGACCAGGACGGCGATGTTGATGGCCGAGCCGGCAGCGACGGCGGGGAGGAAGCGTCGATAGGGCATCCCGAGGGCACCGGCGGCGAGGGGCGTGACCATTGACAGGCCCGGCACGAGTCGGCCCACGATCACGGCTCGCGTGCCGCGCTCCCGGAATTGCTGCTCGCTGCGTTCAATGCGGTCCGCTTTGAGTCGGACGTAGCGACCGTACGTATGGAGGAACGGTCGGCCGCCCTTCAGGCCGAACCAGTACTTTACTGAGGTTCCCAGGACACTGGCCACCTCCAGCAGAAGTGTGGTGATGCCGAGGACCAGCAATGGATGCGAACCTTCCTGGTAGCCGATCAGCAGCAACACGGCGCTGATCGGCAGCGGCAGCGGGATGCCTGCCTCCTGCACGAAAACTCCGAGGATGGCGGGCAGGCTAATGTCGCCCGCCGAGCCCCCGACGCCATGGAGCACGTTTCCAAGATCCACCATCGCCTCGCACTGACGGGTCAGTCGTCCGGCCGATGTCAGCTTCAGGCGAGTATAGGTGGGAGGCTCGAAACGGCTGCAGGGCGGACAACCACCGGCCGTCAGCAGCCCCACCTGGAGCGCCAACCTCTCGGTCGAGGACGCCGACACAGCCTCCCAGGGTTGCGCTCCGCCGCTAGGTGGCGGAGTCCGGCTGCCGCTCGGACCGGCCTCTGTTCAGGCTCGCCGACCTGGCTAGCTGATGCGCTCGCCCTTCACGATGAGCCGGTTGCTGTAGCTCTGACTGGAGCGGCTGAAGTTGCCGCTGCAGGTGATCAGCGTCACAGTGTCCTTTGGCGTCCTGCCGATGATCTGCGCCACCGGTGCTGTGGCGTTTGCATAGTCGTGGGTCTCGGTCACCCTGTACGTCACGGTGGCCCCGATGGGGTCTTTGACCTGTACCTCGTCACCGGGTTTCAGGTTCTTCAGGTTCTGGAAGACCGCCGGTCCGGTGGTCCAATCGAGGTGACCTGCGAACACGGCGTTGCTGCCGCCCCCGGGTAATGAGGTGAAGGTGTACCAGGCGACGTCGGCGGGGCTGTCAGGCACCTCCATCTGGTTGTGCTTGTCGATGCCCTTGTTCTCGATCTTGGCGTCAACCGCGATCTTGGGGATGACGAGGCGGGCGGGTTGGACCCCGTTCGCCGGCACCGCCGAGGCGGTGGTGCTCGAGGTGGCGATGGGGGTGGGGACCGCACTCGGCGAGGTGGTGGCGGAGGGCTTCGGCAGCGAAGCCACGGGACCGGGCTTGCCCGGCGCGCGATGCAGGTAGACCCAGGAGCCGGCGCCAGCCCCGGCCAGCAGCACCAAGGCCGCCAGCAGCGCCACGATCGCGCGCCCACCCACGCGCCAGGGCCCTATAGCAAACAATTACCAATCACCTGGCGGCAAAGATACCGTGCCATTTCAACCATCGCGCAACCCGAACGGCCGCCCTTCCTGACTAGGCCACAGGTCAAGCGTGAGTGCCACAGTCATCCCATGTCCGAGGCCCTGGCCATCGAGTGCGGGTCTCGCGCTCAGGCCGCGACTTCGACCCGCTGCGAGGCCCCAAGAGTTGTTGACAATTGCCTAGGGTTGTTGCTCGGGCTGCTGAGACCGTGCTGGGGTGGTGTTCCACCCGGCTTTCTGAAGCGGAGGTCTCCCCGGGCTCTTACGCCGTGCCGCCTCCGCCGGTGCTGGGCAGTGTCGGCAGCGTTGCCGGCGCCGCCACCGTCAGGGAGTTGGGCAGGATGCTTCCGATCGGATCGTTCTGGCCCAGACTGTTCTGATAAAAGCCACCGGCATTGACGGCGTGGGCCCCGGAAGGCGCGTTCGGACCGACCGTGCACTGAACCGCGAAGGTGTGGCTGTCGCCGGGGTTCAGCGTGAAGCCGGTCGGGCTGACCGTCAGGCTGCTCTGGCCGCCCAGGCCGGTCACATACTGGTCGCCCGACTGGTTCTGAGCTACGACCGGCGCGAAGGCGCCCCCGTCCTTGCTCACCTGACAGCTGAGATCGCCGGCGCTCAGTCCGGCGAACGAGACGGCGATATTGGTGTTGTCAACGCGTGGACCGTAGGTCGACGGCGAGGAGATGGTGTAGGTCACGGTCGTCGAGGTGCCGCCCGGTGCGACAGTGCCGTAGACGGAGTTCTCGCTGATCGCGGGCTGCTGGGGCATCGCGAAGTTGGTGTCCTCACCGTCGCCCCCGAAGTTGTAGAGGACGTGGTCCACGTAGGAGTGGAGATTGGCGTTGCCACTGCCCTGGTTGACCTGGACTGCGAAGAGCTTGCCGGTCGGGCAGGCGTTCTCGAATTTAGGTAGGAGATCGCTCCAAGCCCGGAAGTCGGACGGGCCACCGTAACCGTTCGGGTACGGGCTGGTAGACACGCCGCCATTCGTATTAGGCGGGATGTAGCGGGTCGCCCACCAGATGGCGTTCCCGCTCTTGTAGGCGTCCCAGGTCTGCCACTGGTTGGGCGTGATTGGCTGCGTCTCGACGCCCCTCTGGATGCTGTAGAAGGGCTCGTACACGAAAGTGATGAAGCCGCTGGGCGGTCCTGTCGTCGTGTTGCAGAAACCGAACAGCTGGTAGCTGGGCTCCTGGATCGGGAGGCCGGTCAGTCCACGGAAGGTGTCATAGCGCATTCCCAGGGCAGTGGTGGCTTTGACCGGGACCGGCAAGAGGTGATAGATCGTCGGGGCGTCAAGTGGAAGGTGGAGGCGGCGCAGCAGCCGGCCTGCGGCCTGGTCCTAGCCCTTCGAGTTGCTGCGGGACGACGCGGACGTGCACGCCGGCAGCACCGGCATGAAGCCTGCGGTCCCACACCGCCAAGACCCGGTCGTCGTCCCCTATGGCCGGGCGCTGGCCAAGTGAATGGCATCTGCTCCCCTGAGGGCGTGGCGGCTGGCCAGCACGCCCGCGCGCCGTTCGAGGGCACGGGTCAGCTCGACGGGACCCGTGGCGGCCCAGTACTGTTCCAGGCCTCTTCGGCCGCCTCGACGCCGGCTTTGTCAAGGTCGTCGTTGCGGCGGGCGGCCGCCAATGCGGCAAGATAAGCGAACCCATGAATACGCCCCGTCGGGCTAGCCGTGAACACATTGGCAGAGGGCTCCCATTATTGTGGCAGGGAGCTCATGAATGGGTCACTGCTTGATGGCCTTTGAGAATCGAGGCGTCGTCGGTGGCATTACACTACGCCCGGTCCAAAACGCCGTCCCGCCAATCCTTTACACCCTTCTCGCACTGGGCACTTTCCGCGCCGCCTGGGCGCATCCCTTCTCGACAGCGATCGGTGGCGAGACCGGCGACACCTTCCAAAATATCTGGTGGCTGGCGTGGCTGGCACATGCTGTGCAGCACGGCGTCAATCCCCTCACGACCAACTATATGGACTACCCGACTGGCTTAAATCTGATGTGGAACACTTCGTATCCGTTGGTGGGGCTCGCCATGTCGCCGGTGACCCTGGCTCTCGGACCAGTCTTCGCATTCAACGCGACGATGACACTTGCAGTCATTCTGTCGGCGTGGAGCGCATGGCTGCTCATCACGAGGCTCACTGGACATTTCGTCGGTGCTCTGATCGGCGGTCTGGTCTATGGCTTTTCGCCTTTCATGATCACCCAATCACTGGCGCACACACAGATGACTCTGGTTTTCATGCCGCCGCTGATCTTTCTTGTGCTGCACGAGATTGTGGTCCGAGGCAGGCGCCGCCTCCTGCTCGGCATGCTTTTGGGCCTTCTCCTCGCCGCGCAGCTCCTCATCGGCGAGGAGGTGCTCGCCATCACGGCTCTGGGCGCCGTTCTCTTCGTTGTGACCGGCGCGGCGATCGAACCAGATCGAATGCGCGAAAGGATCAGTGAGTTACTGCCAGGCGGTTTGGTCGCCGGCCTCACCTTCGCGGTAGCGGCCGCATATCCCATCTACGTTCAGTTCTTCGGCTCGCAGCGAGTGCAGCACGCAACGCATCCGCCCAACATCTATGTCAGTGACGCGGTTAGCTTCCTGATTCCGACACAGGCCCAACAATTCGCTCCCCAGCAAGCCTTGGCTGTAACGCAACGCTTTTCGGGAAACCCGTTTGAGTGGAACTCATACCTGGGGCTTGCGCTCCTGATGCTCCTGGGCCTAATCGCCTACCGCCAGCGCCGGAATCCGTACATACGGGTGGCGGCCTCGGCGGCAGCGGTGATTGCGATCTGGTCCTTGGGCGTGACAGTGCACATTGCCGGACGCGACACGCACCTCCCCTCGTTCGCGCTCAGCCTGGTCTTCCTGCCCGGCTGGCGTTTTCTCCCGGTCCGGGTCCTGGTCGTGACTACGTTCGTGGGCTGGGCGGCGCTCTGGCAGCTGCCGTTGCTGGACAACCTGCTCCCGGCACGCCTGATGCTGATCGCCTACCTTCTCATCGGCGTGATGTTGGCGATATTCGTGGCCGCTCAGGCCGGCCGTCGCCGGAGCGCTGCGCTAATCACAGGTGCGTTACTGGCGGTTGTGCTCATTCCGCTGACGCCGGTGCTCGACTTCCCGGCTGCGCCGGCCGCCGGCCCGGGGTTCTTTCAGTCGCCGATTCTCTCGCGCATCCCAGAGGGATCCGTCGCTCTCGTGGTCCGCATCGCCACCCAATCGCACCCTCAGCCTCTTCTGTGGCAAGCGAACGCAGGCATGCGGTATCGCATGAACGGTGGCTACGCCATCGTCCCGGCGCCGCCGCCCAACGGCGTGACCTTCGTCCCGCCGCATTCGGCAGTAGGTGAGGCCATCGCCGAGGCGATCGCCGGCAGGGATCCCCTGGCCTCGCAGGTACAGCGCCAGGCAGTCAGCGCAGAGCTGTCGGCATGGCACGTGCGCACGGTGATCCTGGGACCCATGGCGAGCCAGGATCGGGTGCGTCAGATGCTAGCGTCGCTCATTGGCGGACAGCCCGAGCTCGACGGCGGGGTATGGGTCTGGTGGGACGTCGCTTGAGGGTCCTTCGGGCCTCGGCCCCCAGCGAAGGACTGGAGCCGGCTGGCCCGGGACGAGGTGGCGCTAGACGATGCCCTTCGCCGCCCATCTCTGATGGTGGGCGGCCCGGGACTCGAACCCGGATGGGTTTCCCCACACGCCCCTCAAACGTGCGCGTCTACCAGTTCCGCCAGCCGCCCTTTCCGCTCCTCTCAGCGCCTGCCCGCTAAGGGACTCGAACCCCTAACCTCATGATCCGAAGTCATGTGCTCTATCCATTGAGCTAAGCGGGCGCAGCCGCTGATTATAGGTGCGCCGTCGAGCGCGCTCGGCCAGCCAAGACCTCGCTTTCGCTACTGCCCGGTCGCCTGGGCCAAACGGCGTTTCCGGCGGAAGTCCCAACCCCACGCGGCGTACTCCAGGAGCGCCTGCGCCTCGTACCGTTCGCGGGCGGCGTGCGTCTTGCCCGCCTCCAGCGCGCGCTCCAGCGCCAGCGCCGTGCGGCCCGGGAACACCGTGTGGGCCTTGCCGACCGCTGCCAGGATGTGCGCATCCGAGCCGCCCACCTGAGGTCGGCCCGAGTCGAAAGCCAGGCGGTGCGCCATCTGGTTGTAGAGATAGAAGCCCGGCGTCGAGTTCTCCACCTCGATGGCGTCGAACTCCAGCTCCGCGGCCAACCAGCCGACCCCGTGGGCAGTGCCCACCCGGCCCGGTTTCGCCGGGTCCCAGAAGGGATGCACGGCGATGGCCAGCCCGCCCTGGTTGTGAATGGCCCTCACTGTCGCTTGGGCCGAGAGGCCGGGCCGCACCCGTCTCTCCAGGAAGAGGCCGACTATGTGGCCATCGCGGCTGGAAACCTCCTCACCGATGATCACGTTCGGCGTCCGCCGCCGGCCGGCGTATGCCCGCGCCTCCAGCGCCCCCTCAATGGTGTCGTGATCAGTGATGGCTATGACGTCCAGGCCCAGCTCGGCCGCCCGCTCGACCACCTCTCGAGGCGTCGGCCAGCCGTCCGACAGCCGGGTGTGGAGATGAAGATCAGCGCGTCCCGCCTCGGCCATCGGGGAGTCAACCTACCTGGCCGAGGGTGCGCAGGTCGCGCTCAAGCCCCGCGGCACCCGTCTTCGGGGATCACCGGGGCTGGACCGCGGGGCGGAGGCGGTCTACCATCCCTTGCAATGGGGTCGGTCTGGCCCCGCCAAGCGAACTCATTACAAGGAGTCCCCAATGCAGGGCCTGATGCAGGACTACCCGCTGACCACCCAGCACATCCTCTGGCGCATGGAGCGGCTCTACGGCCCCAAGGAGATAGTCACCAAGACCGACGCAGGTCTGCGCCGGGTGACCTACCGCGAGCTGACCGGCCGCATTCACCGCCTTGCCCATGCCCTGACCAAGCTCGGGGTGAAGAAAGGCGACCGTGTCGCCACCCTCTGCTGGAACAACGACCGCCACCTGGAGCTGTATTACGCGATCCCCTGCCTCGGCGCCGTGCTGCACACCCTCAACCTGCGCCTCTTTCCCGCCCAGCTGGAGTTCACCGTCAAGGACGCGGAAGACACCCTGATCTTTGCCGACAGCAGTCTCATCTCCGTGCTCAATCAGGTGGCGGGCAAGATTCCGTCAGTTCGGCAGATGGTCGTCATCAAGGACGAGGGTCAGGAGCTGCCCGAGCACCAGTTGGGCGAGCTGCTCGACTACGAGACGCTGCTCCAGCAGGGGCCCGACCAGTTCGACTGGCCCCGGCTCGACGAGCGAGCTGCAGCGGCCATGTGCTACACCTCGGGCACGACGGGCAATCCGAAGGGCGTCGTCTACAGCCACCGCTCTCAGTTCCTTCACGCGATGGCCGGTCTGCAGGCTGACACGCTGGCTCTCTCCGAGCAGGACGCGCTGCTCCCGGTAGTGCCCATGTTCCACGCCAACTCCTGGGGGCTGCCCTACGCGGTCGGCCTGGCCGGCGCCAAGATGATCTTTCCGGATCGCTTCGCCGGGGACCCCCAGGCGCTGATCGACCTGGCCGACTCGGAGGGGGCCACCCTCCTGGCCGGCGTACCCACCATCTGGATCAACTTCCTGACTCAGCTGCGCAAGGATGGTCGGCGGCTGGACAAGGTGCGGCTGGTGCTCTGCGGCGGGTCAGCGGTCCCCCGCGGACTGATGGAGGGGATGGATGCGGCAGGCCTCCGGATGATCCATGCCTGGGGTATGACCGAGACCTCGCCGATCGGCAGCATGGGCGTGGCCAGGAGCTGGCTGCCGCGCGAGCAGGAGCTCGAGATTCGCCTCCGGCAGGGCGTGCCAGTGCCCGGCGTGGAGATCAGGATCGCCGACCTCGCCACCGGCCTGGAGCTGCCCTGGGACGGGCAGGCGTTCGGCGAGATTCAGTGCCGCGGCCCCTGGATCGCCAGCGGTTATCACAACAACGCCGATCCGACGCGGCTCACTGAGGACGGCTGGTTCCGGACCGGCGACGTCGCCACGATCGATCAGGACGGCTACATCAGCATCGTCGACCGAACCAAGGACGTGATCAAGTCGGGCGGCGAATGGATCAGCTCAGTCGAGTTGGAGGGGGCCATCATGGCCCATCCCAAAGTCCTGGAAGCCTGCGTCATAGGCATCGATCACCCGAAATGGCAGGAGCGCCCGGTGGCTTACGTGGTGGCCCGACCGGAGGCCAAGGGTGAACTCACTGAGGCCGAGATCAGGGAGTTCCTGGCCGGCAAGGTGGCAAATTGGTGGCTGCCGGACGAGATCCGCTTCATCGATGAGGTGCCCAAGACCTCCACCTTCAAGTTCGACAAGAAGGCTCTCCGCGCCGACGCCGAGCCTCTCCACGAGTCGCAGGCCGCCGGGGCCCCGCCCGCCTGAGCCGGCTGCAGCTCAGCCCCCGCGGGCTGGCGGCGTTCAGGCTCCTGCGGCTGGGGCTCAGCCGGCGGCTGGCCGAGCCATCACTGGCGGCCGCCGCCGAGAACGCGTGCGGGCTGCAGGCCCAGGTGCTTGGCTGGGCGGAGATGCAGGGCTGGTCGCGCCTGGAGCAGCCTGCCGGTACCTCTCTTGACCAGGCGCTCTGGCAGGACCGGAGCCTGATTCGGGCCTGGTGCATGCGCGGCACCCTCCACGTACTAACTCCCGAACAGCATCAGCTCTACATCTCCATGTTCGAGCCGGAGACCGTTTACCGTGAGCTCTGGCTCAAGTGGATGGGCCTGACTTTGGCCGAAGCCCGCGAACTGGAGTGCAGGCTGGCCCAAGCACTGGATGGGGGTGAGCCGCTGAGCCGGCGGGAGCTGGCCGAGCGACTGGGAATGCCTATCGACTCCTGGGGCTCGCTGCTCGGCCCGGCCGCGCGGCTGGGACTCCTGGTACACGGCCCGCCGCGGGGGCAGGAGGTCACCTTCGTGCGACCCGACCGCTGGCTCGGACGGCCCTACATCAGGCTGGATTCGGCCGAGGCGCGCAAGTGCTGGCTGCGCCGCTACCTGAGATCGTATGGGCCGGCCACCCGCCGGGACTACGGCCGGTGGGCAGGCTCTCGCAGCGCCGCTCAGGTCCAGGAGTCTTTCCAGCTCCTGCGCCACGAGCTGATGGAGGTGGAAGTCGAGGGCGCCAAGCTGGTTGGCCTGGCCGTTGATGAGGAGGTGCTGCGCCGAGCTGATGAGCTCGATATTCCCGGCCGGCTCCTCGCCGGCTTCGAGCCCTTGCTGCTCGCGCACGCTGAGCGCGATCACCTGCTTCTCCGACAGCACCGCCCAGCGGTGTACCGGACGGCAGGCTGGATCTCCCCCACAGTGCTGCTGGGCGGACGGATCGCCGGCGTCTGGAGCCACCGGCTCCTGCGCGACCACATCAACCTGACGGTGACGCCGCTGCGCCGGCTGGGGGCTCTGGAGCGGCGGGCGGTTAAGGCGGAGGCGGAGCGGGTGGCCGCCTGCTTCGGCCGGCCGCTGGGGCTGGCCTATACTTAGCGCCCTCGACGCGGCGGTGGCGGAACGGCAGACGCGCTAGTTTCAGGAGCTAGTGGGGGTTTCCCCGTGGAGGTTCAAATCCTCTCCGCCGCACCACTCCGTCTGCCGAAATCGGGCGTCTCCTGGCTTCGACCGAGCAGCCGCAAGCAGCGCCGCACCTCCGAATCGGCCCGCACAGGTGACTGTGGAATGCCAAGCAGGCTCGCAGCGGAGGCCCGTCCGCAAGCGAATGTCAGGCGTTGCTCAGCTTCTCAACGGCGGCTCCGGCTGCCGAGGCGTCACAATCAACGGCGATGACCGCAGCTTTGATGCCGACCTCGTCCGCCGCAACCGATGCCAGTGACTACGCAGTTCTGAAGCGCAGGATTCAAGAGGCGGGGCTGCTGGACAAGCAGCCGGCCTTCTACCTCCGCTCGATCGCCTTCAAGCTCATCGGCTTGTCTCTTTGCATTGCGCTTTTCGTGCTCTATCACCCCCTCTGGCTGGTCGCCCTGAACTCCCTGGTGGTCGCCTTCATCTTCGGCCAGCTCGGCTTCCAGCTTCATGATTCCGGCCACCGCCAGATGTTTGAACGCAGCCGGCTGAATGTGCTGGTGGGGCTGCTCACCGCCAATCTGGGGCTGGGCATGAGCTACGGCTGGTGGGTGGACAAGCACAACCGCCACCACGCCAACCCCAACAGTGAAGATCTCGATCCTGACATCGGACCGGGCGTCATCGCCTATTCGGAAGAGCAGGCCTGGAACTCAAAGGGCGTAGGGCGCTTCATTGCCAAGTACCAGGCCTTTTTCTTCTTTCCCCTGCTTTTCCTGCTCGGCTTCAGCATGCACTACAGGAGCGTGCAGTTCCTGGTCAAACGGCGCTCGAAGTACAGGGTTCTGGAGCTGGTCCTCCTGGCGTCTTTCTGGCTCCTCTACGTTGGCTTCTTCGTACTGGTGCTGGGACCGCTTCCCGCGCTGCTGGCGATACTGATCCAGCAGTGCTGCGGCGGCTGCTACATGGCTCTGGTCTTCGCACCCAACCACAAGGGCATGCCGCAGATCGAGGCGGGCACGAACGTCAGCTTCCTGGTCCGGCAGGTCATCACCTCACGCAATGTGAAGCCACATCCGCTGACTGATGTCTGGTACGGCGCGCTCAACTACCAGATCGAGCATCATCTCTTCCCCACGCTGCCGCGCAATCAGATGGCCAAGGCGCACGACATAGTCCGCGAATTCTGCGAGGAGCACGGCATCCCGTACTACGAGACTTCACTTGTGCAGTCATATCGAGAGATCCTGGGCTTCCTGCATGAAGTCGGCGCTCCCCTGCGAAACGGGCAGCGCACTCCACTGGCCGTCAAGCTCTAGCGCTCAGCCTGGGAGGAACCGGCCTCCCCGCCTCTCGCGCCGGACATGGCACTCGCCGCTCCACCTGCCGTCGGAAAGCCGGTAAGCAAACCGCGTCGAGGCGGGTCCGCACCAGGCGCGGCCGACCGCTCGTGCCGCCTGGCGCAGCCGGCCGTTAGCCGCAAAAGGCAGCCGCCTCCCGCTCCTATGTAAGCCTTTACATTGGCGGCTGCGGGTGCTATAAGAAGCACTGGGGCGCATAGGTGAGGGCACATCGGAACCGGCCGACCATCTACACGGTTGCCAGGCACGCGGGCGTGTCGATCGCCACGGTGTCTCGGGCCTTGAGCGGTGGGTCGCGAGTGCGAGAGGAGACGGAGCGCCGAGTGGTGGAGTCCTCCCTCAAGGTCGGCTACCGCCCGAACGGTGCCGCTCGCGCGCTTCAGCGCCTCCGGCACGGCAGCATCGGGGTGGTCTTTCCCAACCTCTCGCGGCCCTACTACGCCGGCGTGCTCATGGGCGTGGAGGAGGCGGCGAACCGGCTCGGCCTGAGCGTGCTGATCGCCGGCACGCAAGGAAGGCCTGGCCCTGAGCAGCTCGTCCTGGATCTGACCAGCAAGGTCGATGGGCTGGTGGTGTTCGGGCGCACAGTGCCTGACGAGATGATCGCCGAGCTCCGCCGACAGGGCACCCCTACGGTGCTGCTGGCACGACCGCGGGTGGATGGTGAGGACACCGTGCGCTCGGAGAACCGGGAGGCCGCTCGGGCGCTGGCTGCCCACCTGCTCGAGCACGGCCACAAGAGCATCGGTTTCATCGGCGACACGCACTCCTCCCCGGATTGCGCCGAGCGCTGGTCGGGCTTCCTCGCCGCCCACCAAGAGGCTGGGCTGGCCGGCCCCGCGTGGCCGGAGCTCTCCGCGCTCTTGGAAGCCGAGGGCTACCAGGTTGCCCTGCGTCTGCTTGGGGCAGACAATCGCCCAACAGCCCTGTTCTGCGCCAACGACGACATAGCGACAGGGGCCTATGCCGCGGCGCGGGAGCTCAAGCTCCGCCTTCCCGGCGACGTGGCGATCACCGGCTGGGACGACGTGCCGACGGCTCGCTACTTTTCGCCGCCGTTGACGACTGTCAGGCAGCCACTGGCCGAGTTGGGGGCCCGGGCGGCCGAGCTGCTCCAGGCCCGGGTTGAGGGTGATGAGAGTGAACCTGTGAACGCTCTCCTGCCCACCGAGATCGTGTTCCGAGCGAGCTGCGGATGCAGAAGCCGCCGCCGCCCGAGAGGAGGTGCTTCGTCATGAGATCCAGTGCACGGGCCATCAACTGTCTGGCTGTACTCGCCCTCGTCCTCACGGCGTGCGGGACCTCGAGTACGTCGAACACGAGCTCCGGGCCGGTCACGCTGACCATGTGGGCCATGGGCGACGAGGGCGACAAGCTGCCCACCAGCGATGCGATGCAGGCCTTCAAGAAGGCGAACCCCAACATCACAGTCAACGTCACAGCCATCCCCTGGGGCGTCGCCCACGACAAGCTGGTGACAGCTGTCGCAGGCCGCCAGACGCCCGATCTGAGCCTGATGGGGACCACCTGGATGGGCGAGTTCGGCAAGATCGGCGTGCTGGACCAGGTCCCCAGCTCCGTGAGCAAGAGCGACTTTTACTCCGGTGCCTGGGACGCCGTCGTGGTCAACGGCAAGGCGGTGGGCGTGCCCTGGTACGTCGACACCCGAACCCTCTTCTACCGCACCGACCTGGCCCAGAAGGCTGGTATCAACTCCGCCCCCCAGACCTGGAACGACCTGATGAAGCTGGCGCAGGCGTACAAGGCCTCAGGCAGTCAGTACGGCATCTACCTGCAGAGCAACGACGATCAGGAGTGGCTGCCGTTCCTCTACTCCGCCGGCGGTGATGTCATGCAGAACGGCAAGTTCACTCTGGATAGCCAGGCCTCTGTCAAGTCACTGACAGAGTGGGTCAAGTACTTCCAGCAAGGGCTCACCCCGAAGAGTGAGGCGCAGGGCTTCGACGTCACCCAGACCTTCACCTCGGGCGCCACACCCATGTTCATCTCCGGCCCCTGGCAGATCAGCACGCTTCTGAAGAGTGATCCGCAGATCACCGGCAAGTGGGCCGTCGCGCGTGTGCCCAAGGACCAATCCTCGACCTCCTGGGCCGGTGGCGGCGACCTGGCGGTCTTCAAGAACAGCCAGCACCGCGACGCTGCCTGGAAGCTGGTCCAGTTCTTGGCCCAGAGAGAGCAGCAGATCAGCTGGTTCAAGACGATCAACGACCTGCCGGCTGTCAAGGCCGCCTGGCAGGACCCGGCGCTCTCAGGTGACCAGAACCTCAAGGTCTACGGCGACCAGCTCACCACCACCAAGGCGCCCCCGGCCATAGCCGAGTGGACCGAGATCGACAAGAGCATCAACGACTGGCTGGAAAAGGCCAGCGCGGGCCAGGTGACACCTGCCCAAGCAGCTGCGGGCATGCAGCAGGCGGCGACCTCCCTCCACAAGCCGTGAGCCAGCTTCCGATCACCGCCGCGCCACCACCGATGGTGGCGCGGCCCGCTCGCCGCGGCGGAGACGTGCGCGCCGCGCTCACCGGCTACGCGTTCTCGGCTCCCTACCTGATCCTCTTCCTAGTTTTCCTGGCGCTGCCGATCCTGGCTTCGCTGGTCCTGAGCTTCACCGACTTCAGCCTGGGCGACCTGACGGCACCGCTGGGCGCCCCGTTCATAGGCCTGCAGAACTACGCCAAGCTCTTCAGCGACGATAACTTCAGACAAGCCGCCTTGAACACCGCGTACTTCACGGTGGTCGGGCTGATCGCCACGACCGTTCTGGGTCTGGTGGCAGCGCTTGGACTGAACCGCGCCCTGGGACGGCTGCGCTCAGTTTTCCGAGTCGGTTACTACCTGCCAACCGTGACCAGCATCGTCGCCATAGCTGTTATCTGGCGCTTCCTCCTCGACCCAAACTTCGGCCTGATCAATGGAGCGCTGAAGCAGATCGGGATCAGTGGTCCCAACTGGCTCGGCAACCCCACTCTGGCGATGCCCTGCATCATCGCGATGGCAGTCTGGCGGAACCTCGGCAACGTGATGGTCCTTTTCCTGGCCGGACTGCAGGGGATCCCCGAAGACGTTTACGAGGCGGCCCGGATCGATGGCGCCACTCCCTGGCGGGAGTTGTTGCGCATCACTCTGCCGATGCTGCGACCGACTCTGCTTTTCGTCGCGGTGATCACCAGCATCGGCTATCTCCAGCTCTTCGAGGAGCCGTTCATCATGACCCAGGGCGGCCCTCTGAACAAGACGCTCTCGGTCTCGATGTACATGTACCGAGAGGGATTCAGCTACTTCCACCTGGGCTACGCGAGTTCGATCGGGTACGTCCTCTTCGTGGTCATCGCGGCGGTCACCGCCCTGCAGTTCAGGCTGCTCAGGAACGACTGATGGCAACCACCACCACCACCGCTGCTAAGACCGCCATCGCGGCCGGACGAACAGGCGGGCGGGAAAGCGCGGCGCTCCGCCGGAGTCTCATCTACATCGGTTACACCATCGGGCTGGTGCTGGTGGCGGGACCGTTCGTCTGGATGGTCGCCGGCGCGTTCAAGACAGCGCCCGAGCTGCACAGGATAGTCCCCACCTTCCTGCCCGCCGAACCGACGCTGGACAACTTCAACACCCTTTTCCAGAAGCTCAACTTTCCGCTCTATTTCCTCAACTCGGCGGTCGTGGCCTTCTTCGTGGTCGGTGCCAACCTGCTGTTCTGCTCGATGCTGGGCTATGCGCTGACCAAGCTCCACTTCCCCGGCCGGGACAAGATCTTCCTCCTGGTGATGGCCACGCTGATGGTCCCCAGCACAGTGACTCTGGTGCCGCTCTTCGTGCTGATGAGCGCGATCGGGCTGGTGAACACCTACGCAGGCCTGATCCTGCCGTTCGCTGCCGGTCCCTTCGGCGTCTTCCTCATGCGGCAGTTCATCGGCAGCATCCCCGATGATCTCATCGAGGCGGCCCGGATCGATGGCGCCAGCGAGCTTCGCATCTTCCGCTCGGTCGTCATGCCGCTCTGTGGCACGCCGCTGGCGACGCTTGGGATCTTCACCTTTCTGGCCTCCTGGAACAACTTCCTCTGGCCGCTGGTGGTCAGCACCAGTGAGCGGATGTACACGCTCCCGGTGGGAGTGGCCACGTTCTCCATCGGCCAGCACAGCTCCGACTACGGCACGTTGATGGCGGGCTCGGTGCTCCTGGTGGCACCTGTGCTGATCGTCTTCCTCCTGCTGCAGCGGTATTTCACGCAGGGCATCGCGATGACAGGGATCAAGGGCTAAGGAGGGCAATGACTGTGCAAGATCGGGATGTGAGCCCAACCAGGTTGGTGCACCGGGGCTGGCGCGGCGCCCGCCTCGGGCTGATCGTCGGCCTAGTGGCATTGCTGACAGCTTCGATCCAGCCCACCGGCGTCTACGCCGATCAGAGCGGTGGCGGTGGGGACAACAACGGCGGGCAAGGCGCTCTCAACGCACAGCAGCGCGCAGTCCTCTACAACATCGCCCGTGACACCTGGAAGTTCTACAGCGCGGACGTCGACCCGAACACGCACCTACCGCTTGACAACATTGGTCCCAACGGGAAGCGCGGCACCTACACCTCCGCCGCGAACATCGGCGTCTACCTCTGGGCGGTGGTGGCCGCCCACGATCTCGGGCTCATCAGCAGGGAGGGCGCGCGGGCGGAAATCGCGTTCACCCTGATTGAGGTAGCCAAGCTGGCCAGAGACCATGGCTTTCTGCATCAGTGGTACGACACCACCAGCGGCCATGTCATCCGCAATCCTGGCGATATCGATTGCGCCACCGAGACCACGCCGATATTCGATAACTGTTACTTCATCTCCAACGTCGACAACGGCTGGTACGCGTCGGGACTGATAGTGGTCCGGAGCGCCATGCCGGAGCTGCGGGGCCTCGTCAACACCCTCCTGAAGCCGATGGACTTTGGACTCTTCTACGACAGCCGGCCGCAGATTGCATGCAACGCGAACCCAGCCATAATTGGGAACCAACCGACTGGGCAGATGTTCGGCGGCTACTATATCGGGCTGCCAGTCGACCAGGGCGACAACTGGAAGCAGTACTACCACAACGGTGCGCTCTACAGTGACCCGCGCATCTCTGCCTACGTCGGGATGGGGCTGCATCAGATGCCGGGCGATGTGTGGTGGCGCAGCTGGCGTACGCTCCCGCCCAAGCAATGCCCGACCGACCCTGATTTTTCCTGGCAGGGACAGTGGCCGGTGGGCGGCTACTGGCAGGTCTACAAAGACCCGCAGTCAGGCAAGCGATTCAACGTCTGGGAAGGCCACTACACCTACCCCGGCAGCAACCTCACGTTCATCCCGACTTTCGCCGGGGGCATGTTCGAAGCGCTGATGGCGAACCTCGTTGTGCCAGAGACGACCTGGGGGACGAAGAGCTTCGGCCTGGCCGACCGCCGCGCTGCGCAGGTACAGGTGAGGTACACGACGCAGGTGCTGCATTACCCGGTCTGGGGCATGTCTCCCTCCAGTACCGCAGACGACACCGGCGGCTATGGGGGCTATGGGGTGGAGGGTTTGCGGTTTCCCTATTTCGGGGTGGGGGCGGACGCCAACCACCCGAACCTGGGCCTGTCGCAGTGCCACGGCTGCGCCACTGAGGATGTTGTCAGCCCCCATGCGTCCTTCATAGCCCTGGATGTCTTACCGAGGCAAGCGTATGCCAATATCCAGGCACTGAAACAGCTTTACCCTGACCTCTACAGAGCCGACGGTGGCTTCTACGACGCAGTCAATCCGACCACCAAACAGGTGGGTCACCGAGATCTCGTGCTCGACCAGTCGATGATTATGGCGGCCCTTGACAACGCACTGAATCAGCGAAAACTGCAGCGTCACTTCGCCGCCGATCCCGCCAGTGCCGCGGCGCACAAGTATCTGTCGCTCGAGAAGCTTTCGATCGCCGATACTGACGGCAATGGCGATCAGGGCGGTGGCGACAGCACGGGGAACAACAACGGCTAAAGCAGACACCTGACCGGGCGATGACCATGGGCGCGCAGCGGGCGGTTTTGCACCCAGCTCGTGGCTTGCGCCGCCACGCCAGATGCGATTCACGCATCTGGTCGGTCTCGTCAGGCGGGGACGCCGAGCCGTGCCAGTAGTTAGACCTTCACCGGAGGACCTGGAGGCGCAGCTCAGGCGGCGCCGGCCCGCGGTCACCGACTCGTCAATCGTTCAGCCGCCGGCCGACCTCAGGACGGAAGCCGGCCGCGGACAGGTGACCCTTCGCTGGTCACCCATGCCGGGGGCGGCCGGCTACCTGGTCCTGCGGGCGTGGCAGAGGGAGGGACCCTTTGCGATTCTCGACCACGGCGGCGGTGACGTCCTCGCCGTGCCTGGCTGCGTCTACTCCGACACCACCGCAGGCGCGGGGGAGCAGCCCTGGTACTCGGTGGCCGCACTTGCAGTCCCGGACGGGCTACCAGGCCCCGGCGCGGAGCCGGTCCAGGCAGGGTCACCATCTGGCGCGACCGCGAAAGTCGAGGTGGCCGTCGACGCAGCGGTGCCGGTTGGGCAGCTGCAACGGCCCTGGCGAGTGGTCGGCTCAGAGCACCTGAGCCTGCTGCTACGAGGCGTCAATGAGCAGGGCTTCGACGTCGGCGCCGAGCTTGCCCGGGCCCTTGCGATATCTCGCCAGGAGCTTGGCGCTGAGCGAGTGCGCGCGCACGGCATCTTCCTGGACGAGCTCGCCGTCTACCAGAACGGGGCCATAGATTTCGGCCAGGTGGATCGCGTCTATGACAGGGTGGTCGAACTCGGCCTGCGCCCTTTGGTGGAGTTGAGCTTCATGCCCCGTGACCTGGCGGCGAATCCTTCCGCGACAATCTTCCACTATGGCGGTGTCACATCGCCGCCGCGCCAGTGGGCGGAGTGGCGGCGGTTGGTGGCGGCGCTTGCCTCGCACCTGGTCGAGCGCTACGGCCTGGATGAGGTCGCCGAATGGGGATTCGAGGTCTGGAACGAGCCCAACCTGGAGGCCTTCTGGGCGGGTGACCAGGCTGACTACTTCCGCCTCTACGAGGAGTCGGCCAGGGCGCTGAAGTCGGTGAACGCCCGGCTCAAGGTGGGCGGCCCGGCCACTGCGGCCGCCGGCTGGATCCAGGACTTCGCGGAGTTTGCAGTCCGACACCAGCTGCCTGTCGACTTCCTCAGCACCCACACCTACGGCAACCTGCCGCTGGACGTCAGCGCCACTGCCGCCCGCGCCGGTCTCCCGGGCGTGCCGGCCTGGTGGACAGAGTGGGGCGTGTCGCCACGCCATCTGGCGGAGGTCAACGACCTACCCTTCGGAGCGCCGTTCGTTCTCAGCGGAATGGTTTCGGCTCTGGAACGCATAGGACTTCTCGCCTACTGGGTGCTGTCCGACCACTTCGAGGAGCTGGGGCCGCCGGAGCGACTGCTCCACGGCGGCTTCGGGCTGCTGACGGTGGGCAATCTGCGCAAGCCTCGATTCTGGGCGCTCAGGATGCTGGAGCTGCTCGGCCCTGAGAGGGTGGCGGTGGAGCTCTCGGGCGACGGCGCCGGCTCACTGGTACAGGCTCTGGCCACCCGGAGCCCGCGCGGCGGGCTGGAGCTGCTGGTGTGGAACGGCACGCTCGACCAGTCGAAGCGCCATGGGGCCGAGGAGCTAAGACGCCAGGTGACAGTGCGGCTCGACGGTTTGAGGTCAGGAACTTACCTGCGCACCCACCACCGGGTCGATGCAGACTGCTCCAATGTGGTCGCAACCTGGAACCGGCTGGGTGCGCCTGACTGGCCGGATGAGGCAGGTTGGCGCGCGCTTCGCGCTGGCGATCGGCTGGAGGAACTAGAGGCTGCGGCACCGATCGAGGTGGGGTCGGGCCAGCTCAACCTGGAGCTGGATCTGCCAATGCCGGCGGCGTCGCTGATTCGACTGAGGCCGGCCTGAGGGCGGCTGAGAGCTCGGGCCGGGATGGGCTCCGGGCTCTCGGCTTGGGGCCACTTCCGAAACTAGGCAGGGCGCGCCTAACGTAGCGCCGGTCGCCACCGTTGGTGCAGTCGGTCTTCGCCGCGACGGCGGATGAGCTCCAGGCGGGGACGCGGCTCGGAGCGCGCACCGGGCGGCCGCCGGCTGCCGCGCTCGAACTGCACCGGCCAGGCAACCGCAAAGTCCTGCTCGGCAGCGGCGTGCAGCGTCCAGGCAGGGTCGTACAGGTGAGCCCTGGCCAATGCGCAGAGGTCGGCCCGGCCGGCCAGGATGATGCTGTTGACATCGTCGTAGCTGGAGATGGCGCCGACAGCCATGGTGGCGACACCTGTCTGATTGCGGATCCGGTCAGCGAGCGGCGTCTGGTAGCTGCGGCCGAACACCGGCCGCTCGTCGGGTGTCGTCTGGCCGGTGGATACGTCCACCAGGTCCGCGCCCAGCTCAGCGAAGGCCCGGGCCACCTCGACCGAGTCCTCCGGCGACAAGCCGCCCTCCGCCCAGTCAGTGGCGGAGACGCGGACGGACATGGGCTTGGGCTCAGGCCAGACGGCTCGCATGGCGGTGAAGACCTCCAGCGGGTAGCGGAGCCGGTTCTCCAGCGAGCCACCGTACTCGTCCTGACGCCGGTTGGTCAAGGGCGAGATGAAGCTGGCCAGCAAGTAGCCGTGCGCGCAGTGCAGCTCCAGCAGGTCGAAGCCCGCCCGGGCCGCCATCTTCGCCGCGCGCACGAACTGGTCACTCACGATGTCCATGTCAACCCGCGCCATCTCGCGCGGCACCTGGCTCTGCGGCAGGTATTGCAGCGGTGAGGGCGCCAGCAGCGGCCAGTTGCCGCTCGCCAGCGGCTGGTCGAGGCCTTCCCACATCAGCTTGGTCGAGCCCTTCCGGCCCGAGTGGCCGAGCTGGATGCCCACCTTGCTCTCACTGTTCGCGTGCACGAAATCGGTGAGCCGACGGAAGGCCGCTTCGTGCTGGGGCGCGTAGAGACCGGCGCAGCCGGGCGTGATGCGGCCCTCGGGCGAGACGCAGACCATCTCAGTCATCACCAACGCGGCCCCGCCCAGCGCCTTGCTGCCCAGGTGGACCAGGTGGAAGTCGCCGATCAGCCCCTCGCAGGATGAGTACATGTCCATGGGCGAGACGACCACCCGGTTCTTCAGCTCCAGACCGCGGAGATGCAGCGGCGTGAACATCGGCGGCGGCGCCGACGAAGCACCGGCGGCCGTGCCCGCAAACTCGCTGGCGACGCGATGCACGAACTCTGGATCCCGCACCTGCAGGTTGGCGTAGGTGACCCGGCGGCTCCGCGTGAGCAGGTTGAAGGCGAACTGCAGAGGGGTCTGCCGCAAGTACTGCTCCAGCTCCTCGAACCAGCGCCGGCTGGCTTCGGCGGCGCGTTGGGTCGACTCCACCACCGGCCGCCGCTCTGCTTCGTAAGCCGCCAGCGCCGCCGCCACGTCTGGCTGCTCGAACAGGCAGGCCGCCAGCGCCAACGAGTCCTCCATGGCGAGCTTGGTGCCGGAGCCCACCGAGAAGTGCGCCGTGTGGGCGGCGTCACCCATCAGCACTGTGTTGCCATGCCGCCAGCAGCGGTTGCGCACTGTGACGAAGTTGATCCATCTGCTGTTGTTGGCGATGAGCGGCAGGCCCTGCAGCTGCTCTCTGAAGAGCTCCTGGCAGAACTCAATGCTCGCCTTGTCGCTCACTCCGGGCGGAAGCTGGGCGGCGCGATCCAGGCCCGCCCGCCGCCAGACAGCTTCCGAGGTCTCGACTATGAACGTGCTCCGATCGCTGCTGTAGGGATAGGCGTGGACCTGAAAGGCCCCGTACTCGCTTTCAACAATGAAGAACTTGAAGCAGTCGAAGACAAGGTGCGTCCCCAGCCAGATGTAGCGAGAGCGGCCCTGCTCCAGGCTGGGCCCGAAGCTCGCCGCCTGTGCCGCGCGGGTGGCGCTGTTGACGCCGTCAGCAGCCAGCACCAGATCGAAACCTGCCAGGTCCTCCAGTGGCGGGGCAGGAGTCCTGTACTCGACGGCCACGCCCAGCTCCGCCGCCCTCCGCTGAAGGATCTGCAGCAGCTTGACGCGGCTCATCGCCGCAAAGCCGTGACCGCCCGAGGTGACCACCTCGCCGCGGTGGTGGACGTCGATGTCGGCCCAGCGTGCGAAGCTGTCAGCCATCTCCGCGTGGATCCGGGAGTCGGCGTGTTCGATGCCGCCCAGGGTCTCGTCAGAGAACACCACGCCGAAGCCGAACGTGTCGTCGGGAGCGTTGCGCTCCCAGACCGTGACCTCGTGCAGCGGATCCAGCTGCTTGGCCAGCGCGGCGAAGTAGAGGCCGGCCGGACCCGCGCCGATGACCCCGATCTTGAGTGGCGGCGACCTCACGCCGAGCTGCCCGGCTGGCGCAGCCTAAAGCGCTGCAGCTTGCCGGTGGTGGTGCGGGGCAGCGCTGAAACCAGCTCGATCTGGCGAGGGTATTTGTAAGGCGCGATCCGGGACTTGACGAAGTCCTGGAGTTCCTTGATTGTGCTTTCGCGTTCCTCGGCAGTCGACCCCAGCACCACGAACGCTTTGACGATCATGCCGCGCTGCTCGTCAGGCACCCCCACCACCGCCGCCTCCAGCACCGCCGGGTGCTGGAGCAGCGCCTCCTCCACCTCCGGTCCGGCGATGTTGTAGCCGGCGGAGATGATCATGTCGTCGGCGCGCGAGCGGTAGCTGAAGTAGCCGTCAGGGTCGCGCACGTAGATGTCGCCGGTCAGGTTCCAGCCGTTCTTGACGTAAACGGTCTGGCGGTCGCCGCGAAGGTAGCGGCAGCCCGTCGGGCCCTTCACCGCCAGCCTTCCCATCTCGCCATCAGGCACCGGCCGGCCGTCTTCGTCCTGCACTTGAGCCTGATAGCCAGGTATGGCCCGCCCGGTGAAACCCGGTCGCATCCGTTCCGGCGTCTCGCCGATGAAGATGTGCAGCATCTCCGTCGAGCCCAGGCCATCGATGATCCTGATGCCAGTACCCCGCTGCCAGGCGTTCCAGGTAGCTGCCGGCAGCGTCTCACCGGCAGAGACGCAGGCCCGCAGAGAGGAGAGATCGGCCTCGGCCAGGCGGCCGAGCAGGAAGCGGAAGGCTGTCGGAGCGGTGAAGAGTGTGGTGACGCCGTGCCGCTGGATGCCTTCCAGCAGCTGTTCAGGCCCTGCCTGTTCCAGCAGCAGCGTCGAGGCGCCGGCATGCAGCGGGAAGAGCAGGAGTCCGCCGAGACCGAAGGTGAAGGCCAGCGGTGGGCTTCCAGTGAAGAGGTCGTTCGGGGCCGGTTTCAGCACGTGCCGGGAGAACGTGTCGCAAACGGCCAGCACGTCTCGATGAAAGTGCATGGTCGCCTTCGGTCGGCCTGTCGTCCCGGAAGTGAAGGCCAGCATGCAGACGTCGTCAGCCGAAGTGGCGAACGTCTCGAACTGCGCCGGCTGGCGCTCCATCCGCTCCAGCAGGTCGCCACTCTGGCCGCCGCCGAAGGCCAGGATGGGCACCCCCGGGAGCTGGGCGGCTTGCAGATCTTCCAGACGGCGATGGTCTGAGATGGCCAGCTGGAGATCGGCCATCTCGCCGACCGGCTGAAGTTCACCGGAACGGAGAAGCGGCATGGTCGCCACCGCCACGCAGCCGGCCTTCAGCACGCCGAACCAGCAGGCGGCAAGCCAGGGGCTGTTGAAGCCGCGCAGCAACACCCGGTTGCCCGGCACCAGGCCGAAGTCGTTGACAAGCACGCCGGCGATCTGGTTGGCCCGGCGCTGGAGTTCCGCGTAGGACCATGTCTCTTCCAGGCTGAGCAGGCAGCGCCGCTCCCCCCGCCCCTCCCGGACGTGCCTGTCCAGCAGCGCGTCAACGCAGTTGAGCCGCTGCGGATATTGCAGCTCGGGCAGTCCGAAGACGAACTCGGGCCAGAGCTGGGCCGGCGGCAGGTTCTGCCGGGTGAACTGATCGACGTGGGTCGAAGGCGCGAGTTCTGCTGCGCTCATGGGGACGGTCGTCAGGCTAGCAGGGGATCCTGGCCGCGAGCAACCACAGGACGGATCGTACTCGGGGGCGGTGGCTACGATCAGAGCTACCATGCTCAGCCCCGAGCCAGCTCTCGTCAGGTGAGCAAAGCCGACCGACGCCGACCGCAGCGCCAGGCCGCCCCCGGCCGAACCGGCTCGCGGCCCGGCGGCCGACCGGCGGAGCCTGAGCGCCTCGCGCCGCGCCGTGTCCCGTCGACCCCTCGCGGGGCCAAGCGGAGCATCTGGTCGAGCCCACTGCCCATCGTGCTCGCGCTGCTCGCACTCGGCCTGCTCGTCACTGGCTTTGTCGTCTACGCCCGGAACCAAGCCGGCGGCCAGCCTCAAGCCCAGGAGTCAGGCGACGGCAGCAGCGTGGTCGCCAAGCTGAGCGGCGTCAGCCCGGCGCTCCTGGATCGCGTGGGCGCCGGCGGCACCAAGAGCGTTTCGAAGGCCATCACCGGTCCCCCGCTCACGGGGATCGGGGGCAAGCCGCAGATCCTCTACCTCGGCGCCGAGTACTGCCCCTACTGCGCAGCTGAGCGCTGGAGTTTGGCGGTGGCGCTGAGTCGCTTCGGCCAGCTGCAGGGCATCAGGCTCACCCGTTCCGGCTCAGACGACGCCTTCCCCGACACGGCCACCTTGAGCTTTACCCAGGTCAGGTATGTGAGCTCGTACATCGAGTTCGTCGCTGTCGAGACTGCCGACCGGCAGAGGCAGCCGCTGCAGAGCCCGAGCCCCGCGCAGCAGCACTTGCTGGACACATACAGCGGTGGCTCCATCCCCTTTCTGGACTTCGCCGGTCAACGCACGCAGATCGGATCCGGCTTCCTGCCTGACGTGCTGGCGAACCGCAGCCAGGACCAGATCGCCAACTCGATCACCGCCGGCGACGGCCCGCTCGCGCAGGCGGTGCTGGGCCACGCCAATGTGTTGACGGCCGCCATCTGCCGCACGACAGCTGGACAGCCAGCGGGAGTCTGTGGCAGCGCCGGCGTGAAGGCCGGAGACCTGCAGCTTCGATGAGGGACCGGGGCGCCCTCGCCGTTCTGCTGAGCGGCCTGGGTGGCCTGGCGATCTCCGCCTACCTGACCTACTCCCACTACGATCAGGTGCCGCTGGCCTGCGCTCAGGGTCAGGTCCTGGACTGCGCGGCTGTCACCCACAGCAGCTACTCCACACTGCCTGGCAGTGAGGTGCCCATCTCAGTGCCGGGACTGCTCTTCTTCGCGGTCGTCGCCCTCTGGGGCGTGCTGGTGCTGAGTCGAGTGTTCGAGAGAAGTGCCTGGGCCGAGAGGGCGCTCCTGTTCTGGTCAGTGGCTGGGCTGGTGTTCGCCCTCTATCTGGTCTTCGTCGAGATAGTCCGCCTGCGGCGAATCTGCGAGTGGTGCTCAGCAGTGCACGTGCTGACGCTGGTCATCTTCCTGCTGGCTCTGAACCGCGTGGGGCGGCCCACGGTGCCCGAGAAAGGAAGGGGAGGCTAACACAGGGTGTCCTTAGCGGGAGAGCGGGGGGTCGAT